>JACQSP010000104.1 GCA_016205905.1 Candidatus Woesearchaeota archaeon | reverse complement strand
TACATAAGTACATGAAAACAATAAATATATAAAAAAGTAAAAAATTAAGACTAAATAAGATTATTTTATAATAGTATGTTGAAAGAGGGAATAAAATGCCAAAAGGAAAGATTGTTGGAGTTATTGCAATAAAAGGCGGCGTTGGCAAGACAACAGCTGTAACTAATTTAGCCTACGTGCTTAGCAATGTTTATAATAAAAAAGTTCTTGTTATTGACGGCAATTTCAGCGCGCCGACATTAGCGCTTTACCTTGGCCTGAAGGAATATAATTTTACTGTGCATGATATACTTAATGACAAGGTGCCGGCAAGCGATGCCATTATAAAATCGTCGCATGGGTTTGATGTAATACCCTCATCATTGGTGCCAAAAAAGATTAATCCTTATGAATTAAAAAACAAGATTGAGCATTTAAAAGAGTTTTATGACGTTATTCTGTTGGATTCTTCACCAAACCTTAACGAAGAAATTCTGGCAACAATGGTTTCTTCTGATGAATTATTCGTTGTCACAACACCTGACCAGCCCACTTTAAAAAGCACGGTCAATGCTGTAAGTGTCGCAACAAAAAGAAAAACTCCCATTATAGGTATCCTTCTTAACAGAGTGCGAGACAAAGGGTTTGAGGTAAATATAAATGATGTTGAACTTGCAACAAGTGTTCCTGTGCTCGCTGTCCTTCCTGATGATATTAAGGTTTTAGAAGCGCTTTCTAAATCAATACCAATAACTGCCCATTCACCAAAAAGTGAAGTTAGTATGGAATATAAGAAATTAGGCGGATGTATAGTTGGTGAAAATTATTTGGATAAAAGATTTAAAACAAAGCTTGGGAAATTATTTGCAAAAAATATGCCAAAACAAGATATAAACAGGTTTTGTCTGGTCGAAAGCTTAAAGAATAATAAGTAATACAGTAGTATATAGAATAATAAATAATATAAAAGATATAACTAGTTTTTGCGAAAATCAGTTAAATGCATTATAAAATACAAATATTAATATTTTATGTTTATGCATTAGTACAAATTATAGAGACAATCAACATGAAACACAATCTAAAAATAATTTTATTATTGGTTAGCTTTTTTTTCCTATCGCAAATAATAGGATTAGGGATATTAACACAATATATTGATATGAAAACAACTTCTGAGACAGGAAAAACAACCCTGTTTAATGCTACCTATGACATCACAGGCATAACTCCGCCGTCTATTGAAAACGAATCTTATTCTTTTATCGGGATTGTTATCGCAGTTATAATTGGCACTGTGCTTGTATTATTGATTATCAAATATAAGCGAAAAACACTTTGGCAGATGTGGTTTTTCCTTAGCGTTATTCTTACATTAATCATGGCTTTTAGTCCATTTGTCATGAAACTGCTGAATTATGTTAAATATTTGAATAGTTTTGTAAGCTATGGATTTATTATTACTTTGATTCTTGCAGGTGTGTTAGCTTATCTAAAAGTATTCAGAAAAGAAATAATTACCCATAATTTTACTGAATTGTTTATTTATGGTGGTTTGGCAAGCCTTTTAGTGCCTGTACTAAATTTAATTTCTGGGCTTGCACTGCTGATTGTTATTTCTATTTACGATATGTATGCTGTTTGGCATTCCAAACATATGATAAGCATGGCAGAGTTTCAGACAGATAATAAGATTTTTGCAGGGTTGATGATACCTTACAATAAAAATAAAATTGAAACTGATGAAGAGATTAAAAAAACAGATGATAAAGCAAGGACAGGAAAAATAACTAAATCCGCAAAAGCTTCAAAATCCATAGCTGGTGAAGAAAAAGAAAATTTAATTGAATCATCTGGCTCAACAGAACCTAGAAACGCAATTTTGGGCGGAGGAGATATTGCATTCCCTTTATTGTTTTCAGGCGCAATCATGAAATACACCGGCACATTTACTGCCCCAATTATTATATCTGTATGCGCTGCAATTGCATTATTCCTGATTTACAGATTTGGAAAAAAAGACAAATATTATCCTGCAATGCCGTTTATTACTCTTGGGTGTTTGATTGGCGCGGGGGTTGTGTGGCTGTTATTTGGTTTGTAATAGCCAATAAGATTTTTAGGATATAAACAAAATCTGATGAATTTTGCTGGTAAACATGAAAAATTATAAAAAGTGAGATTGATTAATAAAAACATGAAACAAATAATATTAGCATCTGCTTCTCCACGAAGAAAATATTTAATGAAACGATTATTCAAAAAGTTCATCGTCTATAAAAGTTCATATGATGAAGACAACAATCTGCCTTTAAGTCCTGTCAAACTTGCACTTTATCATTCATTAGAAAAAGGAAAGAATGTTGCTAAACATTTCAAATCAGGGATAGTTATTTCTGCCGATACAATTGTAGTTTATAATAACAAAGTTATGGGCAAACCAAGCTCAAAAGAAAACGCTAAAGAAATGTTAAGGTTAATTAGCGGGAAAGAACATGAGGTAATTACAGCGTTTGCAGTTATAGACATTGATAAAAACAAAATTATACAGGATTATGATGCCTCTAAAGTTAAAATGAGAATATTGACTGACAAAGAGATTAATGATTACATTAATTATGAGAAACCATTTGACCATGCAGGGGCGTATGCTATTCAGGGAAAAGCAGCTGTATTTGTTGAAAAGATAGAGGGGGATTATTTTAATGTTGTTGGCCTTCCTTTGTTCAAGTTAAACAATGTTTTAAAAAAGTTAGGAGTCGATATCTTCAAAGTGTAGGTTGGAATCACTAGAAAAAAGGATAATACTTTTAAATAAAAAAGAATAATTCTTAAAATCAATAATCCTTATTTAAACAAATTCAGCGTCTTCTGCCTTAGATTAACAGAATAGCTTATGGGATTAATTACCATTCCGTCTCTTGCTGCAATTGTCTGGACATTTGTTTCCTTTTGAATGAATCTGGCTTGGGTGAGAACATCTGCATCAACCATCTTCGCACCAAAATGTGTTACTATTGCTAACTTAGGCTTTGTTTCATTAATTATCTTAATTGCGTCGTGTGTGCATAGATGAAATTCATCACTGTTGTCGTCTGGATTCTGAACATTGAGTATAAGCAGATCTACATCTTTAAAATCTTCCAACAAACTTCTTGTATATCCTGTATCAGACGTGTAACCCATATTAAAGTTAGGTGTTAAAAGCCTGAAGCCAATGCAGTCTGGATCACTGTGTTTTGTAGCTGTTGCCTTGATTTCAATATTGTTTATCCCTACGCGTTTACCTGCTTCAAGTGCAATTACCCTTTCCATTAGTTTTCTGTGAAATTCTGTCAAGTATGATTTTTCTATCTCTTTTCCGTCAACAACATTGCCATTAATTACAGTTTTATTAGCAACGAGTACGCCATGAATATCCAATCCTCTTAAGCTCATTGCATCTATTACTGCATTAATATCATTGCAATGATTGAGGTGGTTATGGCTGCATAAGATTGCAACATTATTTCTTAGATTAATGCCATATTCAGCTGCCCTGACTAAAGCACCTGGTCCAGGGTCAAGGTGAAACTGGCTGTCATCAACCTGTATAATAATTCCGCCAGAGGCTTTTAGCTGTTTGCCTACTACTGCTGAATCCCCTCCTGTGCCTAGAAATACAATTTTAGGTTGCTGCATTGTCTACCTCTGTATTATTAATGTTTCTGCTATATTAGTATTATTATAAGCATATATAATGGTTATGGAAGTTAATTGAATTAATAAAGATTTCGCATTGATTTAGTTCCTTGGTGCAGCCACCCATTCATTATGTGTTTAATTTATTTGTTTAGTTCCAAGGCGCAGCCACCCGTCTCACGAAGATAAATTAGTAAGTCGTTTGTCGTAGGTCGTTAGTCGTATGTCGTCAGCTGTTTTTTTCGTTTTTTGTTTACGACTAACGACAAACGACTAACTACAAACAGTTATTATTTTTCATGAGACGGTGGCTGCGCCCACAAACGGATTGGGAGCAGAAAACATGATTGAGAGCAAGAAAAATAGATTTAAAAATATGAAATTTATTAAACAAATATAAAAAGATTATTTCTTCGCTATCTTCCAGAAGGCGTTAAAATATTTTCTGAATCCATTAACTGCTTCCTCATCTTCGATAAGAAAGCCAATGGGTATTTTTGTCCATAAGGATATGAAAGCCTTGTTTTTATAAAATGTAATCTGCATGTTAGAAATAAATTGTTTAGGCAAATATCTAATCTCTGATTTTTTTGCAGTTGTTTTTTCCAAATTGCCTTTTGTATCATAATTAGCCAGCATTTTTACTATGATTCCCTTTTTAACACGCTGAAAGTGATAATTATAAAAAAATGGCCTTAAAGCTGGAACTTCACCATATGATGCCCCAATAACATAATATTCTTCTCCTGCTTTCAAATCGTCAAGAATATTCCTGAAAAAATTAGTAGTGGCCTTAAATCCCTCGTAAATAATTGCACCAGTTTTTTTTCCTGCTAATTTTTGTTCCATTTCAAACTGCGGCAGGAGTTTTTTAACAAGCTCTTTTTTTTCAGATAATTGCTTCTCTTTTTCTTCCATATATTCTATGATTCTTTTTGGCTCTAAAGCCTTGAAATATTTAATTTTACCTTTGATAACATGTGCAACTAATCCTTTTTTAATTAGCCTGTCAAGAATCTTGTAAACCTTTGACGAAGAAACCCCTGCTTCTTTAGCTAATGGTCCTGTTTTAGTGTTTCCTAACCTCAACAATGCTAGATAAACTTTTGTTTCTCCATGTGTAAGACCAATATTTTCTAATAGCCCTATCTCGTTTGTCTCCATAAGCAGATGGTTGATGAGCTTATTTATATAATTTATTAATTACGACCCCCCTAGGTGACAATAAGATTTATAATCTCTTAATTTAATTAGTTTACTTCTGGGTAGTAAAAATATTAAGTATATAACTGAAAATCAAAAGAAAGAAAATGGTGAAAAAAAATGAGAAATAAAGTAATAAGGCATGCCGAAAGTATAAAACTGAAATATGATGGCAAGGTTTTAAAATTTTTGTCAGAGAGTGGAATAAAAGAGGCAATAGAATATGGTAAAAAGCTTGTTGATGAGGCTGTACTTGCTGATAGGAGTATAATTACCCCTATTATAACCTCGCCGCAAATAAGAGCAATAGAGACTGGATATTGGATAAGCTATGGTTTTGGACGAGAAAAATTAAAAGATTGGGAAAAAGATGGTGGAAGGAGAAATGAAGATAAAAGAATTGATGTTGCAAATTTCTTATCTGGTTACAGCCCGCATCAGGTTGGATGTCAAAAAGCTTATCAGCATCTTATAGAACATACACCTGAAGAAGTATATACGATATCTCAAAGATTCGCTTCATTTGTTGTTTCAAAACTGGATTCTAGTGGTGTTCTGGCAGTTTCGCATGATATTCCTATGAGTGTTTTCTTATATGCGCTTGGGATAAATGAAATAAATAGTGCAATGTCTGCAAATTTACAGGGGTTTTCTTTTGGTATTGATAGTATAGTTGATATTAAACATCCAATTATTTCAGTTGATGGGCAGGTTGATGAACATGGTAAGAAGTATCTTGTTGAAATGGATTATTTGGAATATTTAATACAAAATAAAGCTAATTGTCGTCTTCAAGCAAGAAGATTAGATTAATGTTAAAGTGATGAAGTGGCTAAAATGATTCCTGAAACAACTGATTCTGAAAAATGTGAAGTAAAGAACAAAACAGGAGATAAAGGGATAGTGAGAAAGATTAATAATTTAGACTGGCTGCCTGAGAAAAAGTTTAAAAAAATTGGAACAATTACAATGGGCTTTTGCAGGGCAGATTTGTATATGCCAACACATGTGTTTAACACTGCTGATGTTATTGGAAAAGGCCATAACGAGATAATTTTTCACATTGAAGATGGGAAAAACACTCTTTACTTTAGTTATGATGTAATTGCAGAAGTTGGCAAACATGGTTTAAATAAATTAAAGTTACCTGAATTTGTTGAGAAGAATGTGAAAGAAGCAGAGGAAAAGTGCAAGGAATTATGGATGTATACAGAGTTTATTGACGCCCATCAGCTGAAATATATGAAAACTGAAGAGTTTTTGGGGCATTATAATAAATTGTTTATAGAAATACAAAAGATGTTTGGTTATTTTAATGTTTCCCAACCATCTATTTCTTATGCAATCGAAGAGGAAATTAAGCATTTGATGGAGAAACAAAAAATTGACGGAGAAACGCAGTTTAATATTTTAACAATGATGCTAAAACCAGATGAGATTACCTTATTGGAGAGTGAAGAAAAAGATTTGTTAAAAATTGCATTGAAAATAAAAGACGACAGAGAATTAGTTGTGTTTTTTTCTCAAGAGGAAGAAATGGTTTTAAGAGAGCTGTTTTATTCAGCCAAAAATATTTATGATATGTTAAAAGCACACCAAAACAAGTATGATTTTTTGGCCTGCTCAGAGAATTTTGATGTGTTTGATTTGAAATATTATGTAAAAAGGCTACGAGACATAGTAAAACGTTCTGAATACGAGATATACAGACAAATAGCAGAGAAATCTCCAGATAAAGAAAGAATGAAAAAAGAAAGAGAAGACATAATTAAAAAATATAATTTATCTAAAGAGCTGGTGCATATTATTGACGTGGCAAGAATTTATTCACATCAAAGAATGATGATTAGGCTTTTCTGGAGCAAAGGAATTCATGTATGGGGCAAGATGCTAAGGGAATTTGCAAGAAGAATAAATATTAGTGAGGTGGATATTCAGTATTATACTAGAGAAGAAATTAATAATTATTTTGCAAAGAAAGAAAATGAGAAAGAAAAGGTTTCTCTCACAGAGTTAGAAGAAAGAAAGAAACCCTGTATTTATGCAATATTTGACAGGCAAAAACCAATATTGTTTAAAGGCGAGGAAGCAAAATTAATTTATGATAAGTATCTAAAGGATGAAATAAATGATAAAACAATATTGAAAGGGACAATTGCGAATAAAGGAATAAAAGTAGGAAAAGTAAAACTTCTTGCACATGGAGAAAATATGGTAACCCAGATTTATGAGATGGAAAAAGGAGATATTTTAGTAACAGGAAATACACGGCCAGACATGATGCTGGCTTTGGAAAAAGCATCTGCTGTAGTGACAGACGAAGGCGGCATTTGCTCTCATGCAGCAATTGTTTCAAGAGAGTTAGGAATACCTTGTATTATTGGAACTGTAAGAGCAACGAAATTGTTTAAAGACGGAGATATAATTGAGGTTGATGCAAATAATGGAATTGTGAAGCTTATAAGATAGAATATATTCATTTAGTTCCAAAGCGAAGCCACCTGTTCATGATTATTTTATTTTTCTAATACTTCTCTCAAAAAACTCTAAATCATTTTCATGAGACGTGTGGCTGCGCCCTAGTACGTGTGGAGACCGAAGAAAAAGAGGTTAAGAAACAAGAAATTGGCTAAACAAACAAAATCCACATTTCCCCATCTTTAGCCAGCTTCATCCAAAACGTTTTTATAATCCTTCCTTCTTTTATCAATTATGCAGCTAATTCACAAGGATTTAAGAAAAGGTATTGCAAAAATAAAGATTGAAAATAAGGATGACATCTGGTATTTAAGCACTTTGGTTGAAGAAGGCGATATTGTTAGAAGCAGAACTGAAAGAAAAATCAAGATTGGAAGTGGTGGAAGCGAAGACAGAAAAGCTAATGTAAAGATTATCCATGTAACATTATCTATCAAATTAGAAAAGATAGAGTTTCATAAATATACAGGTGATTTAAGGATTTCTGGCAAAATCATTGAAGGTTTAGAAGATGTTCCTGCTGGAAGTTACCATACTTTTAACATTGAAGAAGGCACGATATTAACCCTAGAAAAGCCAGCTTGGTTAGGTTATCATGTGAAAAGATTAAAAGAAGCTATGGAAGACAAGCCAAGCAATATTCTTATTTGTGTTTTTGACAGGGAAGAGGCAATGTTTGCCTTAATGAAAAAGTATGGTTATGATGTTCTGGTAGAAATAAAAGGTGATGTGCAGAAAAAAGCAGTTGACGAGAAGGTAAAGGCAAATTTTTACCATGAGATTATTAAATTACTTGAAAACTTTGATGCTAAATACAAGTTCACAAAAATAATTCTTGCAAGCCCTTCATTCTGGAAAGAAGAATTAAGCAAAGAATTAACCAATGAATCATTAAAAAAGAAGCTCCTGTTTGCAACATCGAATTCAGTAAGCAAATCTGCAATAAATGAAGTCCTGAAAAGGCCAGAGGTTTCCACTGCAATAAAACAGGACAGGGTAATAAGAGAAATTGGCCTTGTGGAAGAAGTGCTTGGTGAAATAAAAAAGAGCGGTTTAGTCGTCTATGGTATAAAAGAAACAAAAGAAGCGTCTGAAATGGGCGCTATAAAAGTTTTGCTGGTAAGCGACGGAGTTATCCTGAAAAAGAGGCAAGAAGGCACGTTTGGAGAAGTAGAACGAATTATGAGAGAAGCAGATTCAACACAGGCAGATGTTTATATTGTCAGCTCAGAGCATGACGGCGGCAAAACACTAGATGGTTTGGGCGGGATTGCTGCATTGTTAAGATATAGGATTAAATGAACAAGAGAATGAAGTATAGCAAAGACATTAAATTTTCGTAATTAACAGACGTAAAAAGAAAAAAAGAAATTAAGCAATCAGCAAACCTTTAATGTTTAATTAATTCAATTGGCATCTCTGAATATTTATATTCTGTTAAACCAATTAACGGCAAATAGCCAGAAATAATGTCAGAAAAATTAGTTGAGATTTCATTCATAATTTTATTATATTGCTTTGGAGACTCTATCCACATCATACAGACATAATCATAGGTTCCACTCAGCTTAGTTAATGAATTAATATATGGGTGTTCTACAATATAATTCACAAAATTACTTTCCCTCTCTTTTGTAATATTTTTTAGCTTGAAATATAATGTGTACCATTGTAGATTAAACACAGAAAAATTGAAGATAGGCATAAATTTAGTAATGATACCTGCATCTATCATTTTATTTATTCTTTTTATCACGCCATCATTAGAAAGATTTACTTCTTTTCCTATTATTGTGCTGGGTGTTCTTGAATTATCTGTTAATGCAACTAAAATATTCTTGTCTGTTGCATCTAATTCGAATAATCCAGACATGCTAAACTCAAGTTCATTTATTCTGTATAATTCAAGCTTTTTTTTGTTTTTAAACAATATCTCTTGTGTATATCCTAAATATCCTAACGAACATGAAAGATATTTAAACTCCCTTAATCCTAATAAAACAATATAATCTCTTAAATGGTCGCTACATGTGTTTCTTATTTCTCTTAGAACATTATCAAATTCAATCAAGCTATAAGAGCACACTTCTAACACAACATCATAATTACCCGTGTATTTAGTTGCTTTGATAATATTTTTGCTTGCAGAAACAAATGAGGTTAATTTTTCTTCAAATTCCTTTGTATAATTTTGCAGTTGAAGCAGCACATAATGCCATCTTAAGCCCAATTTAGAAAGATTTAATGATAAGGTAAAACCTTGTAAAATATTATGTTTGATAAGCCGTTCTATCCTATATTTTGTACCTTCCCTTGAAACCCCTATATTCTTTGCTAGTGCTTTTATAGGAATTCTTGCATCTTTAGCAAGCTCAAAAATGATTTTTCTATCCTTGGCATCTATCTTAGGAATAATTGAAGATTGTTCTGCCAGCTCAATTGCAAGTTTCTTGCCTTTTAACAGCTGTTTGAATGAATAATCCCTCATAATTGGTTATAATACTACTTAATTATTTAAATTTATCGTTTTAAGGTTAATTTTGCTCAGAAAGTTTTATATAAACCAACATAACCATTACAAAGTAACAACAAGTGGTGAATATAAACGATAAAAAGAACCAAAAAGAGGATGTAAAATGGAAGGAAAAGCAAGCATAGTGTATGAAAAAGAAAAAGGTGGTGAAATTGGAATGATTGGTGTTTTGATAGTAATAGCACTAATAATCATAGCAATCTAAAGTATTAATGATTATAATAATCTAATAGACCGACTAAAAAAGTAAGAAAAAATAAGAAAAGGTGAATAAAATGGAATTAAAACAAATATTAGAACAATTGGATGATAATGGAAAAGAAAGTTTCCTTAAAAAATTATCTGAAAAAAGCCAAAGTGAAGAAGCTTTAACTGAATTAGTTAATTATTATATAGAGCAAACTAGAACACGATTTTTAACTGATTCTAGTATGTGGAATATTGTTGATAATATTAAAAAACTTGAAGAAATACAACATATTCAACAACATGCTAAATCAGGTTCAAAAAAGAAAACTTCTAACTCAAAGGCAATGTATAACTCTGCATTTACAAGATTAGTTGAAATTGCCAAAAAATGTGATGTCTCATCTAAAAATTATGGCGATCAGCTTGAAGAATTAGATAAGATTATTAGCTTTGCCAAGTCAAGACACTCCTCAAGACACTCCAAATCAAGAGTAAGCCCTTCAACAATGTATGATATTTGTCAGGCAGCATTAAGTAAATTTGAATATTCTCCAATAACAAACAATCCTAACATAGAAAATGATAGAGGTGTAGTAAAGGTAAGAACAAGGTATGGAGATAAAGTATCTCCTTTAGATATATTAAAGAATATTCTTGAAAGTGGTGTAAATGCAGCTCTTGAATTAAAAAACACAGAGAAAGTTAGATACATTACTGAACATATAGTGAGTTATGCGCGCAGTTCTGCATATAGATTTAATGAACAAGCGCAATTTAATTTATCAGATGATGTTGAGATAAGATGTGCAGCATATTTAGGTAGTGAATCGTTAAAGGATTGGGGCGATGGTAATTGGCTTATTAATGTTAAATTAAGAGCTTTAGCATTAACCCTAATAAAAAGACATGAAGATGATTTCAAGAAGGACTATTTTATTAAAGCAATGCATGAAACTGCTGGAATTAACACAGGTGAAACATGTTATATAATTGGAAAATGCTTTGAAGAGAAGGAAGAATTTGAAAATGCTGAAGCATGGTACACAAAAGCAATAGCATGCCATTTAAGATATGGTAATGTTGATGAAGCATTTAAGGTTGCAGAAGATGCAGCAAGTGAAGAATTTATTGAGAAAAAAGTAAAAAAAGCAACATCTTCTGATAAAAGTGAACTTGAAAGAAGGGTTGGAACATACAACTCTTTGCTGCATGAAACCCATGAATTTAATGCTGATGAACAAGGTATTGCAGATATGCAGCAATATCATGAAAAATTAAGACAAGCTTTAAAATGTGTTCAAACAAAAAGAGAAGACATTGAAGGAATAATTAGGTTTATACGAAGCAATATTGTAACACCAAATTATATGGAACTTGCAAATAGATCATTAAGAATGTTAATTAATAACCCCCTCAGTAATGATGATGCTTATAGACGAGGTTATGAGATTGCACAAAGATTAGAAAAAGAATCAGGAGCAAATGAATTAACACAATGTGCAATTGCAATATACCACAGATTGCATTGATTTTTTTGTTTTTTCCTTTTTTTAAGATTTTATGTATTTGTTTAGCTGATTAATGTTTTTTTACTGCTCCCTCTACGTGTGTGGGCGCAGCCAAACGTCTCATGAATTAAACTGTTTGACGTAAGTCGTTTGTCGTCTGTCGTCCGTTAAACGACTAACGACCTACGACTTACCAATTTATCTTATTGAACTGGTTGGACATGCCAGGAACTGAATAAATATGAATTCTTATGAAAAAAGAGACCATTGTTTAAAATACCAAACTTCCTTTTACTACCATAAGTAGTTAAATATATTTAAAAGCACACCTAAAATCATTCTGAAAATCACTTATTAATAGAATACAATAATATAAAATATAGTTATATATATAAATAAGTGCGGCAATTAAAGGGGGTATATGAAGAAAATCATACCATCAAGTGAAATCTCTAATGAGGTGTTTATATTGGATAAGACTCTAAAAGAAATAAAAGATACTGAAAAAAAAGCAGAAGGCATGATAAATAATGCGCATAAAAAGGCTGAATCTATTCTGGCTGAGGCAAAAGAGAATGGCTTAAAAGTCATTGAGCTTAAAAAGCATGAATTAACAGCACACAAAGAAGAATTGCTTTCAAAAAAGAAAAAGGAATTAGAAGAAGAAAGAGCTAAAATTCTAAGGGATGCGCAGCAAAAGATACAGCAGATAGAACAAAACGCAAAAAAGCATGAGAAACAAGCTATTGAAGCATTATTAAAAACATTCAAGGCAGAGATAAAGGCCTAGAATAATACTAAAAGGTAAGATGAATGGTTTGATGGAAACATGAATAATG
Source organism: Candidatus Woesearchaeota archaeon (assembly GCA_016205905.1). Taxonomy (GTDB): domain Archaea; phylum Nanobdellota; class Nanobdellia; order Woesearchaeales; family DSVV01; genus JACQSP01. The sequence goes on along the minus strand of JACQSP010000104.1, from coordinate 13,754 downwards.
GGTAGAAGGTAAGAAGTCAGAGGTAAGAGGAACTACGTCGTCGTTGCCTCTTACTTCTTACCTCAAACCTCTTACTTAACAACATAAAGAGGACACATAAATGTTAGAAACAGAGCGAATGTCAAAAATCACAATTGCAGTATCAAAGATTAAACAAAAAGAAGTCATAAAAACATTACATGATTTAAAAGTTCTGCATATTGTCGAGCACAAAAAAACCGAAGAGTTAGATATTGGAACGCCCATTGGAAGTTCTGAAAAAATTGCTGAATTGCTGGTTAAAATAACTTCAATATTAAGTGAATCGAAAGAAGCTGTCAGCAAAGAAGAATTAGATAGTATAAACCGAACTCAAAACTTAACACAAAATACAGGTAATGCTGGTTTTTCGCTTGAAGAAATAGAAGCAAAGGTAACAGAAGTTGAAACAATTATAAAAGAAAAAAAGGAGATTATAAGTAAGATTGATGCATCAGCATCCAAAAAAAAGGAACTTATTCAAAAACTTGATGTTCTAAACTCGTTATACTTAAACTTGGAATCTTATAAGCTGTTTAAATCAATAGCTTGTTTTGTTGGGACAATTAAACATAAAGAAGGCTTAAAAGATGGGCTTGAAAAAGTTACCGGCACTTTTAAGCTTCATACATCGCAGAACTGCAAAGATTTGGTTGTTGCGCTGTTTGTAGACAGGAAAAAAGAAAAAGAGGCATTGGAAGTATTAAAACAATATAATTTTACTGAGCTCGAGTTGAATTTCATTGAAGACATGAAAGGTCTGCCTTTAAGCCATATAACCAGGCTTAACTCTGAGCTTCAGAAACAGATTTCAGAAAAAAATGCAATAATAAAAAACATTGAAACAGTTAAATCAAAAAATATTGAAATTTTGTATCAATACAAGAAGTTCTTAAGTATTGAAGCAGAGAAGGCAGAAGCGCCATTAACCTTTGGGCAGACGAAAGAAGCAGTAATAATAACTGGCTGGGCTCCAAGCAAAAGAGTGGATAAAATAACAGAAAAATTAGAAAATGTAACCAATAACAGGATATCTATAGAACAGGTTGCGCCAGACAAACACGAATCTGTTCCGATAAAACTAAAAAATAATCTTATAGTTAAACCATTTGAATTTTTTATGAATCTTTACACCCTGCCAACTTACAAAGAGATTGATCCCAGCTTTTTCATATTCCTTACATTCCCTATTTTCTTCGGTTTTATGTTGGGTGATGTTGGGTATGGCATTGCAACATTATTACTTTTTTTAATTTTGAAAAGATTAATCCCTGCTGCAAAAGATCTCCTGAAAGCCATGATGGCATGCAGTTATTGGTCAATCTTGTTCGGTTTTATGTTTGGAGAATATTTCGGGTTTGAATACGTGAAAAGCCATGCTTGGCAGACAATAATTGAAACATTAAAGCTGCCTTTGCACAAAGAATTGATTGAAGGCGCTAAGAGCGAAATTGTCTACGAGTTTCCTAGATTAATAAACAGAATGCACGGCGAGGTAAATGTTCTCGGCAATGAAATTAATTTAGTATTGGTTATAGGTGCAATTATTGGGGTTTTCCATATCAATTTATCAATCTTGTTAGGCTTCATTAATGAATGGAAAGGCCACGGATTAAAAACAGCGATCCTGGCAAGAGCAAGCTGGTATGTGTTTGAAGTTGGCTTAGGAATAATCGCATTAAAATCATTAGGATTAATTACCATTTCAAATTATATAGGTATTGCATTATTCATTATTTCAGTTATTATGATTTATTTAGGTGAAGGTGCTCAGGGAATTATAGAAATCCCCTCTATATTTTCTAACACTTTGTCATACCTAAGATTGGGTGCAGTGGGTTTAGCATCTGTAGGACTGGCTGTCGTTATCAACGAGAAATTAGCAATGCCATTCATGGAAAAAGGCGGCATTTTCATCCTCATTTCAATACTTATACTTATTGTAGGCCACGGAATTAATATAGCATTAGGCATTATTGGCCCATTCCTTCATGCAATAAGGCTGCATTATGTGGAATTTTTTATGAGATTCTACAAAGGGGGAGGAAAACCATTCAAGCCGTTTGGCGCAAATGCAAATAACGATGAAGAAAGTGAATAAAGAAAGAATAAGAGCATAAAGAAAGAGAAGAGAAAATAAATAATAAAAATAAGCAGAGAATAATAGATAAAAAACAATTTAAAAAATCTAAAAGAACAGAAACAAAAAAATAAAACAAATAATCAAAATAAGAACGGAGGTAAATTAAAATGGCAGAAGCAGGATTGATTGCAATCGGTGCAAGTTTGGCATTTGGATTAAGTGCTATAGCAGCAGGAATAGCTGAAAAACAGATTGGTGCAGCAGCTGTTGGCGCAATGGCAGAGAAAGAAGAATTGTTCGGTAAAGGATTAATCTTAACCGTTATCCCGGAAACAATAGTCATCTTTGGATTAGTTGTCGCTATTTTGATAATAGGCATGGCAGGATAAAAATTCCTGCACGTGCATATTTTAATAGTTAACTAGGTACAATGAATAATTAAGAGATTATTGCAGATTAAATGAGAAAATTTTAATTAAATCTACAATAAATTATTAATTAGTTTATTTGAAAGGTGTAAATATGGGATTAGAAGAAGTAAAACAAGATATAATGGAAGAAGCAGAGAAATCAGTATCTGAAATAATCAGTAAAGCATCAAAAGAAGCTGAGGAAATAGCTGCAAACTCAGAAGAGGAAACGCACAAGTTGGATGAAAAGAGCATGGAAGAGTACAGCAAAGAATTAGTGTCTTTGGAAAAAAAAGAATTAGCAGTTGCAAAGCTTGAGGCTAAAAAATATTTATTTGACAAAAAAAAAGAGATAATGAATATAGCGGTAGAAGCAGCAAAAAAAGAAATTTTAAACATGCCGAAGACAAGCAAAGAGCCTTTGCTGAAAGGATTCATGTCAAAAGCTGAGAAAGAGTTTCCTGTTGCATGCATTTACTGCAATGAATCTGAAATGCAAATTGTGAAAAAGAATGTGAAAAAATCAGTAAATGTATTGCCTGCAAAAATATCCGGCGGGATAATAGCAGAGAACATGGACAAAACATTAAGGATTGATTACAGCTATGATACTTTGTTCAATGACATTTACGAAAAGCAGCTTCATAAGCTGGCGCAGATATTGTTTTAATGATCAATGCTTTAGTTGAGATATAGTGAACCAACTTATTAAGTCAGTGTATAATTGTTGGTTTGTTATAGTTTATTCTCAATAAAGCGTTAATAGGATATAATTAAAAGAAAACTAAAAAAATAAATGAAGATATAAAAATGGCAGAAAACTTAAAGTTAGCAGATTGTTATCCTTACACATACGTAAGAGTTGCAACAATGAAGGCCAAGCTTTTGAATAGAGATGATTATAACAAACTGCTGAAAATGAGCTTTGCAGAGATCACTAAATTTTTGCAGGATTCAGAATACAAAAAAGAAATTAATGAACTTGCAATGGAATTAAGTGGCGCAGATCTTTTAGAAGCAGCTCTTAACAAAAATATTGTAGCTTCATTTAATAAATTATTAAGAATCTCGCCTGATGAACTTGGTCTTCTGATTAATGCACATTTAAGAAGATATGATTATTATAATGTGAAATCAATTTTGAGGGGAAAGTTTGCCAGCCTAAACAAGGATGCAATTAAAAAAATGTTGGTTCCAATCAGCCTTAACTCTGGAAAATTTTATGAAAAACTGCTTGAAGAAACTTCAACACAAAAGATGCTTGAGAGTTCAGGATTGCTTGATAAGAAAACAATATCCGTGCTTGTCAAAGAATCAGAAGACACTTCATCTTTATTATTAATTGAAAATTCACTGGACAAGGCTTACTTTAATTATGCTTTTGAATTCAGTGAAAGAATACCAGAACATGGCCAATTATTTAAGGAATTTATACTTAATGAAATTGACATATTAAATATTAAATTATTATTGAGGATGAAGAAAGGCGGTGTGACAGAGAAACAATTGAGCCAGCACATATGTATGTTCGGCAGTGAATTAAACAAACGCATTCTTAAACAAATATTAAAGCTTGATTATAAAGACACAATTAAAGAACTGGAAAAAACCTCATTTAAAAGAATTATTAAAAAACATAAAGAGGCATTGTTAAGCGGAGCATCATTGGTTGAATTTGAGAATGACTTGGATAAATATTTATTAAAAAAATCATTGCTGCTGCTTCACCAAAATCCGTTATCAATAGATATTATCATAGGTTATATGTTTGCAAAAGAAGTTGAATTAATGAATTTAAAGACAATTGTCAAAAGCAGACAATTAGGTTTAAAAGAAGATTTCATTTCAAAACAATTAATTGTTGCATGATTATTTAATGCGTAGAAGACGTAAAATATTATAATATAAGGTTAAACTAAAGGCGAAAAACATGTCAGAACAATTCAAAATTATCGCTGTCGGCGGCTCAGAGTTCACTTTAGGGTTTAGATTATCCGGCCTTGAAACATTAGAGGTTTTAGAATCTTCAAATTCAAAAGAGACAATTAGTAAATTAATAGAAAACAAAGAAGCAGGCATAGTGATTGTTGACGAGAAAACAATGGATTCACTGCCAGAGCAGTTCAGGGAAGACATTGAGGCAATGGTGAGGCCAGTAGTTGTAACATTATCAACAACATCTGGTGCACAGGAAACACTAAGAAAAAAAATAATGAAATCAATCGGTGTAGATTTGTGGAGCAAGTAACATTTAATTCATGAACGGTTCATGAAGAGAAAGATGAAATATAATTCATGTTACAATAAGCAAAAATTAAGAATTAAAGGCAAGCTGAAATTACAAAAATAATAATTACAGATAAAAAATAAGTTTAGATAAACACAAGAAAAATACAAAAATAAAACATTAAAGGTGAATAATTATGGCACAAAAGGGAGTATTATACAGAATCGCTGGACCAGTTGTTATTGCAAAGGGCATATCAGCAAGGATGTATGATGTTGTTCGTGTTGGAAATGAGCGGTTAATGGGTGAAGTCATTCAGATTAACGGCGACAAAACAACTATTCAGGTTTATGAAGATACAACAGGCATTAAACCTGGCGAACCTGTTGAAAATACAGGAAGATCATTGTCAGTTGAGCTTGGTCCTGGTATGTTAACTAATATTTATGACGGTATTCAAAGGCCGCTGCAAGTGCTTGTAGATAAAATGGGCAATTTTATCAAGAGGGGTGTTGACGCAAGAGCCCTTGACAGTGAGAAGAAATGGGATTTTAAGGCAACTGCAAAGGTTGGACAAAAAGTCAAAGGCGGAGATATAATTGGCGAGGTTCAGGAAACAGAAAATCTTGTGCACAGAATAATGGTTCCACCGAATAGTTCAGGAAAAATAACTGCTTTAAGCTCAGGCAAATATAACGTCGACCAAACTATTGGAAAATTAGATGATGGCACAGAATTAAAGCTTAAACAAATCTGGCCTGTGAGAGTTCCAAGGCCATCAAGAAAAAAATTATCACCGACTGTTCCTTTAATAACTGGTCAAAGAATCTTTGATGTATTGTTTCCATTGGCAAAAGGCGGCGTTGCAGCTATTCCAGGGCCGTTTGGAGCAGGAAAAACTGTATCACAGCAGCAGCTTGCTAAATGGTGCGACGCAGAAATTATCGTATACATTGGGTGCGGTGAAAGAGGAAATGAGATGACAGAAGTTCTCACAGAATTTCCGCATTTGATAGACCCTAAAACTGGAAAGCCATTAATGGAGAGAACAGTACTTATTGCTAACACATCTAACATGCCGGTTGCAGCACGGGAAGCCTCTGTATATACTGGAATTACTATTGCTGAATATTTCAGAGACATGGGATATAATGTTGCTTTGATGGCTGATTCAACTTCAAGATGGGCAGAGGCAATGAGAGAAATTTCATCTAGATTAGAGGAGATGCCTGGTGAAGAAGGTTATCCTGCTTACTTGGCAACAAAATTAGCTGAATTTTATGAAAGGGCAGGAAGAGTAATCCCACTTGGAACAGATGATTTAGGCAGTGTTTCAGTCATTGGCGCAGTAAGCCCTCCTGGAGGAGACTTTTCTGAGCCTGTCACGCAAAACACTTTAAGAGTTACCAAAACATTCTGGGCTCTTGATGCAAAACTTGCACAGAGAAGGCATTTCCCGTCAATAAACTGGCTGAACAGTTATAGTTTGTATATGGAAGCATTAACTCCATGGTTCAAGGAAAATGTTCATCAGGAATGGGACAAATATGTAAAAAAATTAATGGCAATACTTCAGGAAGAGGAAAAATTAATGGAGATAGTTCAATTGGTTGGAAGCGATGCCCTGCCTGACAAAGAGCAGGTAACCTTGGAAGTTGCAAGATTAATAAGGGAATTTATTCTCCAGCAAAATGCCTATCACGAAGTAGACACTTACTGTGAGCCAAAGAAAAGCTGCGCAATGATATTGTCTGTGCTTAAATTTGGAGAGCTTGCAGAGGAATCATTAAAGAAAGGGGTAAGGATTAAACAAATCCTGACAGTAACTTCAAAAAATAAGATTGCTGATGCAAAGTATACTAAAGATTATAAAAAGCATCTTGAGCAAGTCAACAAAGCTATGGAAGACGAGTTTGCACAGCTAAAGGAAAGGTAATAATGATTAATGCAATAATCACAATTAATAATTTAGTAAAATATGATTTAGTAATAAATGGGGTTTAATAAGATAAAAAATTTGATGTAACGAAAAAATTCAATGGAGGGAATCATAATGAAAGAATACAAAACTATCACAAGAATTGCTGGTCCGCTGGTATTTGTCGAGAAAACAGAGCCAATAGGATATGGAGAGCTTGTTAAAATTGCTCTGCCAGACGGAAGCACAAAAAATGGCCAAGTTCTGGACACCAGCGACGATATAGTTGTTGTCCAAGTTTTTGAGGGCACAAGTGGCATTGATAGAAATTCAAGAATAAAGTTTCTTGGAGAGACAATAAAGCTGAGTGTCAGCGAGGATATGCTTGGAAGAATACTTAGCGGCGCAGGCAAACCATTAGACGGCACAGAAATCATTCCTGAAAAAAAGCTAGACATCATTGGCGCAGCAATCAACCCTCAGGCAAGAGGCTCGCCAAAAGATTTTATTCAAACAGGAATTTCTACCATTGACGGCACAAACACACTTGTCAGAGGCCAAAAACTGCCAATATTTTCAGGCAGCGGGTTACCGCATAATGAAATTGCATTACAGATTGCCAGACAGGCTAAGGTAATAGGCCAGAAAGAGCATTTCGTAGTTATATTCGCAGCAATGGGAATTACAAATGAAGAAGCTCAAAGTTTCATTAAAGATTTTGAAGAAACTGGAGCGCTTGAAAGAAGCGTCGTATTCCTGAACCTTGCAGACGATCCTGCAGTTGAAAGATTAATTACACCAAGAATGGCATTGACAGCAGCAGAATATTTTGCTTATGAAAAGGATATGCACGTGCTTGTAATCTTAACAGACATGACTAATTACTGCGAAAGCTTGAGAGAAATAGGGGCAGCCAGAGAGGAAATTCCTGGCAGAAGAGGTTATCCTGGTTACATGTACACTGACCTTGCATGCATCTATGAAAGAGCAGGAATGATTAAAGGCAAAAAAGGCAGCATTACACAAATTCCTATCTTGACTATGGTTGGAGACGACATTACTCATCCTATTCCTGACCTTACTGGATATATCACTGAAGGGCAGATTGTATTGAGCAGAGAATTGCACAGAAAAGGAATTTATCCGCCTGTTGATGTTCTACCTTCATTATCAAGATTAATGAACTTAGGCATTGGCAAAGGGCGTACACGAGATGATCATAAAACTGCTTCAGATCAATTTTATGCATTTTATGCAGAAGGCAGAGATTTGAGAGGTCTTGTTGCAATTGTGGGCGAAGAAGCATTGAGTGCAAGAGATAAAAGATTATTAAAGTTTGCAGCTGAATTTGAAGACAAGTTTGTAAGACAAGGCAAACATGAAGACAGAACTATCTTTGGCACATTAAATATTGGCTGGAAACTGCTTGGAGCAATACCAAAAGACGAGCTTGGCAGAATCAGTCCTGATTTAAGAGACAAATATTATGGCAAGGAAGTTAAAGAAGAGATGGTAGGGGCTGAAATAAAGACAGAGAAAAAAGAAGCGAAAACAGAGAAGAAAGAAACAAAAACAGAAAAAGCTGAAACAAAGAAAACAGCTAAAATGGAAACTAAATCAAAAAAGAAAAAGTAAAAATTTAGATTTAAAAGTAAATAACTCAAAAGAGTATAATTTAAAATGGCAATTGATATAAAACCAACAAGAAGCGAATTGCAGAAATTAAAACAGCGCATTAAACTAGCTAAATCTGGCTATAATCTTCTCAAGAAAAAAAGAGATGGCTTGATAATGGATTTTTTTGAAGTTCTTAAAGAAGCAAAAACTTTAAGGCAGGACATGACTAGCGAGTACATTAATGCATTGAACAAGATTAATATTGCGAGAGTTATTGAGACTGATAGTAAATTGAAATCAATTGCAATGGCTGTAAGGAACAAGCCAGTTGTAGCATTGCAGACAAAGAATATTATGGGTGTTCTTGTTCCAAAGATTGAATCGCAGCATCATGCGCAGCATTTCCTTGACAGAGGTTATGGTACAATAGGAAGCTCTGCTGCAATTGACGAGGCTGCTGAAGGCTATGAAAAGGTTGTGGAAAAAGTTATCAAGGCAGCAGAGGTTGAAACTGCGCTGAAAAAATTACTGATAGAGATTGAAAAAACAAAGAGAAGGGTTAATGCCCTTGAATTTTCTGTTATACCTAAACTTGAAAAGCTGAAAGCGTTCATTAGCATGCGTTTGGAAGAAATGGAGCGCGAGAATACTTTCAGAATGAAGAGAATAAAACAAAAGATGTAAGTTTAAAAGACAGATGCCCGCACTTTAAAGCGTCTTTGATGCAACTTTCCACAAATGTTCAAAATGATTTCTATAAGTGTCTGCAACTCCATTATTCTTAATCATAACAGCAGTAACAGGAGAACCCCATGTAACTATCACAGTTCTATTTCCATAAACAAACGTATTCGTCGGATTAAACTGCTTCTCTTCTAAAAATCGGTATGTTGTTGTTGGAGCCATTTTTTTATCAAACAAAAACACACTTTTTCGTTTGACTGTTATTACTCTCTCCTTAACTTTGTTCTTCTTCAAGTCACGAAAATACTGCTTCATAAAAATAGGGAATGCTTCTTGATATTTCTGGTCATCTATTCCAGTTATCAAAACTTCTTTTCCTACTTTGATGATATCTTTCAAAAAGTATTTTAATCCTTCATTTCCTTTAAAAACTTCAACAAATGTATCTTCTTTAGGAAGATTTGACATCGCCTCTAATTCCGGAAGAATGGCACCAATTTCTTCTTCTTGTATTTCAACTTCTTTTTTCTTATCTTCTAGGTACTGTTTGATTTTTGATGGAGAAGTCGCCTGAAAGAATTTCTTTGCTCCTCTATAAACATGAGTAACTAAACCTTTATTCATCAATTGCTCTAGTTTATCATAGACGTGAACTCTGTAGATTCCTGTTCTTTTTCCAATATCGTACGCTGTGCTAGTCCCAGATTTAAGTAGATCTATGTATATCTTGATTTCATTCTCTGTTAGTCCAATTTTTCTTAGTGCTTCGGTGTTCATTTCTTCTTTAAGAATAATTCTGGTATTTAAAGTTTTCGTACCATCTTAGAACGACATAAAATTATATAGTAAAAAGATTATTACTAAGTAATAACAAAAATTAATGGGGGTAAAAAAATGAGCAAAAAATTTAGGACAGAAGAAGAACAGCGCCAAGCAAAAGACCATCTACTTTGGGATGTGATGCGTGGGGTGGTGGAAAGAGAGCTTTGTGGATGGCCAGTTGAAAGAGGAAAGAGGGAGGCTTTAATGGGACAATTTAAAGAAATAGAAGAGCTGGAACACACAGCTAGTGTCTGGAAAGAGATAGATAAACATTTTGGTTCCGCTGCTGTGGAATTAATGCAAAGAGTAGCTATTGAAGGAAGTGACATTTGTGACGAATTTTCACCAAAGTACTCAGTAATTGGAGATTTTATCTACTTAATGCAAAGCACGCCACCTTATTTCAGCTCTTGCTGGGACTGCTGCGGTGTTGCACAAAGCCGTAATCTATGGGTTCCAAAACTAGATGAACTATTGAAAGCAGGCCATAGAACAGCTGGTTTGGAAGGCAGTATTATCTTTTGCATGGATCAAATTTCAGTTGGAGACTGGAAAACAGAAACTTATCGACCTCGGTCTGACGAAGTAAATTGGATTGGTCCACTTAAAGATATGGATGTTCTCTTGAGGGAAAGCTACAAAGTAAAAGACGTATTGTATGGTCCAATAGAAGTTGTCAAGGCATTAAGAGGGCAGATGTTCTGACAACATTCTTTTAGTGTTACCCTAATTTTATCAAAGTTGAAAAAAAGTATAATGGATGCTGTCGAATATGAGAAGTAGTATACGCACAGGCAGAGTAACAAGAAGGCATACATTGCTGCAATAACTCTTTTCTGTCAAGAAAATCATTTTTAAAATAATCTAAATCCGCATCAAGAAATCTAACATTAGTTACATCGCGCAGTTTAGAGCATTTGTAAACCATGCCGTTGGTTGCAACCTGAATAAAATATCTGCCTATATCGCAGTTCCAATTTACTCTGCCAGAAAAATAATTTATTGCATCAGAAAAATAAGAATAAGGGTTTACGACGGGAACGCCTGTTCTTTTTTTCTGAATTATCAAAGAAATCGCTGTATTTAAATCATCTAATTCATGTGTCGTATTAACAGTATCAAATGTTTCTGGTGCAAGGCCGAAAGAAATAGATAAGTTTCTTCTTGCTGCTAGTTCTAATAGTTTAGGTGTCTCCTTAATTGTCTGCGGCGTTAGAACTTGATGCAATTTATATCTTAATCCATACTCGTCATGAACTTGTTTTAAGATATCTAATACTGTTTCATCATGGTTTAAGGTTTTATTTGAACCTTCGACGTTATCATAGCCATCTATTGAAATTTCTAAAACATCTAAGCCTGCTCTTGCAATCTCTGCTGTTCGTTCATAAGACAATAATTTTCCGTTAGAGGTCAGATAAGTAATAATGTTTTTTGAATTTATGTGAGAAACAAGCTCGGCAAGATCATCTCTTAAAGTTGGTTCGCCGCCCATAAAAGCAATGACTGTTGCACCCAAGTCATCTGCATGCTCAATCCATTCTTTTACTGTGCCTGTGTCTGGATTTTTAGAAGTATTGTTTTTTACATAACAATAACTGCATGATTCATTACATCTATCAGTAACCCAAAGATGAACCCATGCAGGAAAAGGATTAAATAATTCAGGAAACTGCGCCTTAAGATAAGCTTTTACAAATTTCCGCATCTTTTTTTTGTTAATCATTCAATATGAATCACAACAAGGGGTTAAAAATTCATGGTTTAAAGAGGATTAAACAAAACGTTTAAATAGAAACTAAATATTCATATAATATAATCAACACAAAATCAGCAAAACATACTAAAAGTGACAAAAATGATAGCAAATATATTTCCGCCTGAAACATCGCTTAAAAATTTAGTTATCAATACGTTATTGTTTTCTGACGACCATAATGAATTAAGCGTGATTGAGATCAAAAAAGACATAAAGAGTAAGCATGGTGTCTCTGCCACATACCAAGGTATAAACAAAATTCTTAATTCATTGAATGAAGAAAAGGTTGTTCAAAAGAAGAAAGATAAATGGTGTATTGAGATAAAATGGGTTGAAAATATAAAAAGAATATTTGAACAGTACAATAACAAAGAAGGCCCGCAGGTTTACACGAAAGATATGAAAGCAATATCTTTCACGACCATAGGCAAGGCATTTGAATTTATTTCTTTCAACATTGAGGCAGACACATTGAGAAATAATGGCAAAAAAGAATTTATTATGCATGTAAAAAACATTGCTTTTTTTGGTCCTGACAAAACCCAGATGGAATTCCTTAAAAAGTTTGCAAAAAACACAGAATGCCACATTTTAATCGAGAAAAATAATTTTATAAACCGTCTTGTAGGCAAATATCTTAAATCAATTGGCTACATTGTTTATATTGGCGTTCCACGCTCAACACCGCACACAATAACAATATATGGCAACACTCTTTACAATACATTTGGCAATTTTGACCTTTCTGATTATATGACAAAGATGTATGAAAACATCAAAAACATCTCGAACTTAAAAGCAATTAAGGTATTTGATTCCTTAAAAGATGATAAAAGATTCATTATAAAGTTCACATTTGAAACAGATAAAGAGATAGTAGACCAAACAAAAGAGTTTCTGTTAAAAATTGCCAAAAACAAAAGGATTTGAAAAAGGATTTGAGAAGTCAAAGTTGATAGGCAGTATGTTTCCGGCATATTAAGTATTTCCGGCGTAATGAGCATTTCTGGCATTTTATAAAATTCACACCACAAACTTTAAAAATTATATTGACTTTTCAGGCTGTAAATGGACAAAAAGTGCACAATATGCGGAGAAAAGGCTAAGTTTGCAATAAAAGATACAAACGATTACTATTGTGAAGAATGTGCCGAAGACAGTTTTGGTGATATTTCTGTACTTATTAAGATAGAAGAGCAGGCAAAAAAGCTCAAAGCGTTTGTTGATGAAAGAATAGATGAAGATAATATTTAAAAATTAAGGTTTGCTTCTTAAGAAAAATGGATTATGTAAATGGAATCGTTAAAAAGTTGGGTGGATGGTATAGGTTAGGAGAACTTCTTATATGGCCTGAATCATATTCTGCTTCAACAATAGATGATTTTCTAATTAATAAAAGATATATTCAACAAACAAACAAAAACTTACCTATTGCGTGTTTTTTTAATGGATTAGCAATGGTTTTATTTGAATCATTTGTTATATACACACACATTGACGAAAAAAGGGCTAATCTATCTGATGCAACCTCGCCATTAGAAGTAAGTATTGAAGATGCTACTTGGGGATTATGCAAAAGTAAAAGGCAATTATTGAAAGATGGTATGCGCCTTTATGAACCATGTATTTTTTACAAGCCAAAAGAAGATTATGTTTTACTATCTAATTTTAAAACACTACCACAATCAGAAAAAGAAGGGGAAGAAGCAGGATTTTTTGGTGAATTAGCTTTGGCGAAACTGTTTTCTTGAGATTAATGTGTATAGTAAATGTATTAGATTTTCAATATTTGTTTAGTTCTTTGAAGAAGCCAATAACGAGTAAGTCGTTTGTCGTAGGTCGTAAGTCGTTTAACGAACGACAAACGACCAACGACATACGACAAACAGTTTGGAGTAAAAAATAAGCTAAGAAATAAAAATTATCTAAATCAACATAAATTCTCATCATAACCCCAGAAATATATAATTTATTATGGTAATCTTTATATATCAGATATGATTCTGAGTTAATAAGGTTTCTACTTCAGAGTCAGAAAAGAATATTTTTGTGTATTTTGAAGGGGAGTAATTCCTAAAAGCGGGTAAAAAACCGTAACATTTTAATAGTAGTACACCAATTTTATTAATTGTGGGGTGACATCTTTTTTATTGTCACAAGACAATCGGTAAAAAAGGCGGGGTGAATTAAATGATAGTAAAAGAAGAATTTTTAAG
>JACQSP010000103.1 GCA_016205905.1 Candidatus Woesearchaeota archaeon | reverse complement strand
TATATAAATAGGATATAATTTAGTTTATTGCAATTATATAAATAATATATAAAAATAGTGCCATTGGTATAAGTTGTGGGGTGGGGTAGGATGGGGATAGAAGGTATTGTTCAAGCTAAGATACAAGAAAATCGTAAATTGGTGGATATCCTTGGTGGTGTTAATGGCTCTAATTTTAAACGAGTTATTGAATTCTGTAAAGCTAGTATAAGCCCAATAAGAGAAGTAGGTAAAACTGGAGAAATTAAATTTGATTATACTGATGAAGAATTTGCAGAAAAGGTATTAATATTATGTAACGAATTTTATTTGGGAAATGATTCAAAATACTTAAAAAATATATTTAAAGAAAAAAGTGGTCAAAATGTGAATATTTTGAGATTTCTTAATGAAATTGTCCTTGAACCAACAACAACCTCGTTGTGTATGGAAATAACACAAGGAAAGTATGAAATTAGAGAAAGTGAGAAATTTAAAAATATGGGTGAACATTTTCTTGAAAAAGAAAGAAATCCAATTGACGCTTTGCGTTTAATATGTTATCTTATCAAGAATTATGATAAAACACTGCCAAAAGAGGGTGATTCTCGTGTTTTTGCTTCTGTTGATGAACAATTTAGAAATCAGCGATATGAAGTAATGTTTTCAGAGTCAATATGGAGAAATCTTTATCATGATGTTAACACTTGTAAATTCAATGGAGATTATGAGATGAGAGCTGCAATGCTTGACTGTGCTGATGAACATATACATTATCTTCTTATCACACCAAAAATAACAGAAGGATTTAAGAAAACACAAAATGCTCCAGCACAAATTGTTGCTATTCTTGTTGATGCAGAAGAAGTGAATAAAAAGGGCGAAAAAACTGGTAAAAAATATCTTGTGATTGAAGGTGTATTTGGTGTTCCATGGTTTAAACCTGAATCAGTGATAAGTATAGAAGATTATACTAAAGATGATAAGAACGATGAGAAAACATCTGACCCAATTATAGAAGAAAAATTTAGTGAAGAAGAAGTAAAATTGAGAGATTTTCTTTATGGATTAGTTTATGATTATGTTTTGGGAATGGCAGCTAAAACAAAAAGAGGGCTATTTGTAAATTCTTGTTTTAGCAGCCACTATCCACCACAAGGCCCAATACATTTTGTTAATTATGTTTTTGGGAGGAGATATAAAAGCGAAAAAGGACAAAATGAAAAAGGACAAGAGGGATATCATTTAGTTTTAACTACAAAAGAAGATAAAATGAGAGTATTCAGATATAAACCAAATCTTCCTCCAAAAGAAAAGGATTATTCTGATATTCATTTGATAAAAGAAAAAAGTCCAGAAGTTGATAAACAATTTACAGTATTCAGAAGGCTAAATACTTGGCATGATTGGACCAGATATATAAGAGATTCTGAAAGAAGTAAAAATGCGTAATAACAAATTTAGAGGTTATTAATTGGCAAAGGAAAAAGACAATTCTGAACAAAGAAGAGATGAGAATAGAAGAAGCAATAATGCTTGGAATACTTGCGGTTATGAAATTAGTGATGATGGTAAGTATGGTGGTGTAAAAGGGCTTGTTTTATCAGCTGATGATATTAGTAATGAGTATGCTAGACTGCTAGCTGAGAAAAAACAAATAAAAAAATCTAAAGTGTGGAAGATTGCCGCGTTGGTTGCAGGTGGGATTGCTACGGTGGTAGTAATAATGTATTTTAATCAACCAAAAACTGAAAAATTAATACAAGACAGGCCTCTCATTGAACAAGGATACCAAGGAAGAGTTTTGGAACATTTAAAAAAGGACGAAGTAATTTCTAAAACAGACAAATTAACAAAGGAACTTTGTGGCGAGGAAAGCGGAATCATTTCTGGAAATCTAATCTGTGTTGGACAATTTGAAGAAAAGCTGGAAGATATTGTGGAAAGTAGCCTTACTTTTAAAGAGGATTCAAATAAACATAAAGTTCCTTTGTTGAAAGTATCAGTCAGAAAGCCCACACTTAAATTTCTTACTGATTTTGAATTTACAGATAAAGAGTCAGCTGAAGATGGTGATGCCTTCCTGCCTTACAGCTTTTTTCCTTTTTTGGGCTTATTTGAAGATAGCACACCAACAGAAAATGGTTTTAGATTTAATGATGTTCAAGAATATACGTTAGTTCAAGATTGCCAATCGTATTCTGGATTTCAATTAAGTGGACAAAAAGAATTGCCTAAGTTTAGTATTGATGTTGTTACTTATGATAATCAAAAAAAGAGAATTAATTTAGCATATAATTCTTTATTTCTCGAACATCTAGCTGAAGTTTTGAATAATTATAATTCTTATGAAATGGATGATTGTAAGTCTGAAAAAGAAGAGATAGAAGTGATTCAATGGAAAGCTGAAAAAAATTATAAATCAATTACAGGAAGTGAAAGATTATCTGTAGAAAGAAAAGAAAAATTGATAAAAGAATTAAATGATTTCTTAACAACATATGTTTATATAACTAACCAGACAAAATCACAGCTTTCTCAAATTGATGTGAATCAAAAAAAGCTACACCTTTTTTGTAAATGTAAAACTAAAGCAGGAGTAGCTTCTGAAATTATTAGTTTTTTAAGAAATAAGCCAGATAAACACAAAATTGAGGATTCAGATGATTCAATTAAGTATGAGCTTGCAGGGCTTATAGGTCTTTCTCTGGAATGCAGGAGTGACGAAGATAGAGGATATAATGGTGGTGCTTCAATTAGAGAAGTTGAGAAAAATGAAAAAACATATTACGAATTTTTATGTCAACATAGTGAGTGTGTAGAATTAGGACTTGAATTAGATGAAGAAGCAGTATGTGATAAAGATCTTGTGAAAACTGATGTGGTTATAAACACAGAATTTCTTTCAGAGATTGGTTTGACAACTATATACTACAAAGAGTGGACAGATAAAAAAGGCAATGTAGAAGTTTATTTTGATTATAAAGAAAGAGATTATACTTCAACCCTTACACTTCCAAGGTTTGCAGCAGAAAGATTAATTGAATTACTTGATTCAATAATACACAAAAGAGATATTGACAAAGAACTCACAGATGAAGGAGCAATAGAAGTTATGAGAAATTATCTTGGTACAAGAAACTTGGTTATGGTGGGTGATATCATTAGTTGTACAAATCATGATTTTGGTGTGATTAGTGGGTTATATAATCTTGTAAGAACTGCAAATTCTATTTGGAAATTATCTTATGAGCAAATGGATGCTTATGAAGAGCTGCACTTTAAGTGGTTTGGAAGCGAAGTAATTGCTTTTGCTTTTGAGTTAGCATGCAAAGTTAAAGATAAGGATATCGTGAGAAATGCAATACACTTAGGTTTAAAATTAAGAATGAATCATGGTTATGATGATGATGAGATAATAGAATCACAAAAATTAATGTTTTATTGTTTAACAGATGATAATTCATATTATACCGAAGAAGCTACCACTGCTAATCAACCCACAAATGAAGAAGCAATTAATGTTTCTCTTCAAACAATAGAGCAATATGTTGGCATAGCAAAAAGTGGTTTGGGAAAAATGGCTGAGATATTAGCAGAAAAAGCTTGTTCTCGAGGAAGTGTAGAAGAAGCGGTTAGTGAAACTACAAAAACAGCATTAATGTTTCAACTTCCAAGAGTAAAAGAACTTGTTGATAGCTATCAAAAAGATGGTTTGTTTTTAGAAGACCTTTTAACACACTTAGCATATGATTGCTCTTTTGAGGATAATTATAAAGAAGTGAACGAGCTTGCTGAAGTATATAATTCAGACTCTGTAAGAGAAGCGTTTGAAACATTTCCATCTTTTACAAATCTTTATGGGAGTGAGGAAGAACTAGCGGGATATTTTCAAAAAATAAATTCTCATTTAGGGGTTAGTGCTGCTGAAAAATTTGCTGATTTCCTTAATATGGATTCAACACAAAAAGTATCTCAAACATTTTACGATGGGTTATTTGAATTGGATTATTTGTATAAAAAAACAAGATGTAAGTTTATCAGAGATGAGCAGAAGTGTTTTTGGTATTAAATTCATGAAAAAGGCGTGGAGAAAGATTAAACAAAAGAATTTAAGTTATATAAATGAACCAAAATGGGAGAAGACAAAGATAAAAGCCAAACCCTCTACGATAAAGTCAAAACAGACGAACGCCTCAGAGGCAGCCATGCGTGGAATACCTGCGATGGAGGTGTCAGAGGATTAGTTTATTCTCCTGAAAGGATTAGGGAGCTTGCTGGGAAGAAACATAAAAATTACTGGAAGATTGGCGCGCTGGTTGGTGGGATTGCTGTGTTTACCGCAGTAGCTACTACTTCAATATTATTATTGAAATCAGCAAATGAAAGAGAAGGCTGGTCTAGGATTGAACCACCAGTTGAACAAATTAGTAACATAGAACAATATAAAGGTAAAGTGATAGAAGGAATTACCCTAAGAGAAGTAAAGGAAAAGATTAATTCTGTCTTAGAATCATTTTGTGAAAGAGGATATATTGGGAATGGTGAAGGTCTGTTTTGTGATACAGGCATCACTCCCTCTCTTAATAATTTATTAGATGTTGTTGGGATTATTAATAATGATTCAGTTAGTTCTTCTTCAGTTACACTTACTTTTGATGAAAGAGTAATAAAATATGATGAATCCGTTCAGGGCAAGGCAATTATAGTTGGTGGTAAAGATGATTATACTTTAACTGATTTTTCACAACACGTTTTAGATAATGAACATAATTTTGTGTGGTGGATTAAAAAAGAGTATAATGTTAAAATAGATTACGGCAAACTAAAAGATTTAGCACTTGTTATGGCTTTCCCACCAATAGCAGTACAAAAAACAGAAACAGGAGGAGAATATCAATTAATTGATACCAATGCTCTTCCTAAAGTAATATTCAGATTAGTTTATAATGATGGCTCTAAACAAGATATAAAATTAGATAAAACAGTTGGCAGTTGTATGAGCAAAGAAGAATTGATTGTTCAGTGTAAAAAATATAATATTGAAATTGAGTATTGCGAGGAAGACTATTGGAAATCCTTTACACGACTTGAAGAAATGGCTTGTCGACTTGAGAAGAAAATAAGAAGAGACATGAACAAGCATGGTGACACAGGTTATGAATTAGAATTAGTTAGGTGGACTACTGAAAGAATAGAGCATGTATTTACAGGCAAGACGACACTTGCTGAAAAGGAAAGGATAGATGCAATTCGCAATTTAGCAGATTTGTTAAGAACTTATTTATATCAAGACATAGTTAGTATGAAAGGTACTATCCTTATAGATGAAATTAAAAGAAGCACTAATGAACCAAGAATAGTGACTACTCTTTATAAAATCGCACATTCGCGCCTTGATGCTTTAAATGACAGTGAAAGAGAGAAAGAAAGAGATGTTGTTGATAAAGTCTTGGAGCATGTTGCTGAAGTTTTAAAATATCTACCAGATACAGCACTTGAAGAAGCTGATGCGAATTTTTGTTTAAAACTCAGGAATCAAGGGAACTTAGAATACTTAACAATTATGATATTTAATGTTTTAGAGAAAGTTATAAGCTGTTTAACAAAAGAACATTATGAAAAAGAGGCAATAACTGAAGTTTATAAAACATTAGAAATATATGCTGAAAATCCTGTACTTACATATATACTGAGTGCGTTATATGAAAAAGCATGTAGTGATGACCCGCAAAAAAACAAAGTGGATGAAACAGTTAAAATTGCAATGGCACTTAGAACCAAAAAAGTTGTTAGTGATTTAGCTGACTGTTGTTATGGGAATATGGGTGTAACTCTAACACATGATGGTTATACTATCCCTGATCTGTTTCTTGAATCAATTGGTGAAGGAAAATATAAATTAATAATTGATGAAGACAAACCATATGGTTTTAGTGATTATCCAAAAGTGTTTAATGTTCATCCAGATATTAAAGTAAGAGAATAATAAAGTTATTGATAATATAACAAAGAATAATTAAGAAAGTTATAAAATGCCACCAGAAAAATCATCTCAAACCCTCGACGAGAAAATCAAAACAGACGAACGCCTCAGAGGCAGCCATGCGTGGAATACCTGCGATGGTGGTGTCAGAGGATTAGTTTATTCTGCGGAAATGGTCAAAGGGCTTGCTGGAAAAAAACGCAAAAAGAATTATTGGAAGGTTGGCGCGTTTATTGCTGGAGGAATCAGCGCGATAGCCGGCAGTATAATCTACTTCTCACCACAAACACCCTCAATAACACAGCAAGAAGTTCTCTCTCGTGAAGAAGCACTGGAAAGATTTGCGCCGAGGATTGAGTATTATGGTATACCTGATGAAAATATTATTCCTTCAGAGATAGATATGGAGAATTATGGATATCTACAATTTAAAGAATCATATTGGAAGAGCAATATTGAAGAAATATTAAATAAATTCTGTTCAGAAAGAAGTATTTGGAATTTAAAACTATTTTGTGAAATACCATACTGCTATGATGATGAGAATAAATTAGGAGAAATTTGTGACAGAAAAGAGACAATTATTTTTAGAATGGAAGATATTGTTGATATAAAAGGGGTAATTATAAATGATGAATTGGCATATATAGATATTAGTACTATTGAATCTGAGATTAGTAATGTTTCATCTGCATTGCGTTTTGAAAGTCAGATGGGGGAAGTATATAATGAAATTTTAGAAAATATTGATATCCCCATGGTTCATCATAAATCTCATGGAACATTCAAATTAAGAACACATAAACCAAAAAAAGATTATGATTATCGTCCTAAACTAACAGAACTATTAGATGATGGTGTGTTAGAACCAATTGTTGAAATAGATGGAGTTAGAGTTACTAGAGAAAGATATGAAAGCAGAAGTTCTGTTGAATCTACGAATAGAGAAATCATGGAAGGCGCAAATTTTGATATTGTGAGACATCAATTATCATTATATATCGAAAAGAAATTAGGTGATAATGGGGTACTTAATGAATTATTTAAAGGTAGTATATATGATTCGAGTTTATATAGTCCTGAAGAAGAAGTGGTATTATTCGAGTGGGATTATTCTATTGTGAACAGAAAAATTAAACCTGATCAAACAAAAAATACACCTGAAGAAAGTATCTTACTGATATATGAGTTAGTTGATAGCATTAGAACTATATTAAATTATGTTGGTGGTAGTAAACTAAGAAGTTATCAAGAGTAACAAAAATTAGAATAATAATTCCATTATATAGGAATAAAGAATCTACGCCATTCTTTTTTCTGTTTATTTTCTTAAATTATTAGAACATTTCTCCACAAATCTTCATTCTTACTATAATTCTTCTCTTTTCGTAAAAATTCCTAAAGGAGATTTTATCATTTGTCTTTGTGTATTATTCTTTTACCTAATTTTGCTAACAGATTAGGTGGTGGGATAAAATGGTGAAAGATAAAACAATGATAAGAGATAAGTCTATAACAAATAAAATAAAAAAAACAGTAGTCGGAGCTTTAGCAGGAGCAAGTATGTTTGTTGGTGGCGAAGCAATCGCGCAGGAAATTGCGCAGAATAATCCTCAACCCCCACAAGAAATTCAACAATCTCAGCAAGTTCAACAATATCAACAAGAAACGCAAGAAGCATCAGCTTTTTATTTTTCTGAGCAGGAAAGAAAGTTTAATGAAGCTTCTTATAATCTTGGATTTTATATGTTATGGAAAGACCAGAACCTCGACGGTAAAGTGCAAACTGTGGAATTATTTAATGTCCAAGATGATATTAGTTCTGACCCAAAATTGCTGGAAAATGCGGTTAAATTAACTCAAGAAGGCGCTAAACTTTCGCAAGAGATAAAGCCGCATAACCAAACATATATAAAAAAGATTAAAAGCAAAGCTAAGTCTGCAGAAGATGCTTACAAAAAGGATTCATCTGAAGAAAATAAACAACGCTTGCGAAAGGCTTTGCGTGATTCAGATGGAACATCTCGACAAAGGGCTAAACATACAATAGATTTTAGTGTTCTTCCAGAAGCATATCAAAGAATAGCATGGAAGTTACTTTATAAGGTTACTCCTCATGTAGAAAAAGTATTTTTAGCAGAAAAAGACCCTAATAATTTAAGATACCGAACAGAATTAATAGAAAAAGGAGATTTTTCAGATTATCATTCTTTTTGGGATAATGGCGGCTCATGGTGTTTTAAAAAAGAAAAAAAGAAATCAGAACAATGGAAAGATGAGTTATGCAGTTCTCATCCAGATTTCCCAAAAAAAGTGCCAAATGCAGGGCAATGGCCTTCTTCGTTTACTCAAGAAGATATAAATAGAATGAAAATTTCTTCTGATGATGGTATACTCAGGCATTTTGTAAATGTAGTATGGGATAGTACAGGTAAATTAATGTGGGATTCTATAAATAACAGCCCTTATTATAAAGAAGAGTTAAAAAAAGTGAGTAAAGAATTAGAGGGACTGCTAAACATTCAAGGAATTGACCCTTCTCTTCGTAATTTTTTTCTTACTCGCGCTAATGAATTTTTAGATTTAATAAATCCTTCTCCATTTCAAGCAGGAGATCTTGCGTGGATTATGCTTAATAGTATTATGGGAACCTCTCCTTTAGAAGTGAATGCTGGATTTAATGAAGAATATCATGGTGCTTTTGCAATGATAGCAATGATGGAAATGACAGTTGGGGTTGTAGACCAGAGTTATACACAAGTTGGCCAAAAATTTAAGCCATTTCTTCAGCCAACAGAAGATAAAATTGGAAAATGGCTTGGTGAAGACTACAAAATCCATAATTATTCAAACTTCCAGCCACCTATAGTATTTGCAAATGTAGTGCTTTCTGGTGATGGCCGTTGTGAGTATGTTGCAGCTGCTTGGAAATTTCCAAATATTGTTCCATACGGCAGAGATGAATTTTATAAAAATCTAATTGAGCTTAATAATATAACGGCACGGCTGAATTTAATTTCTTTGCCAATGGCAAAGATAGTAATGGATGAGAAACAATTAGAGGATTTATCTGGTGAAGATAGTTTAATTTGGGCTGTAGCTCATGAAATCTCCCACGGCCTTGGCCCTGGTGGTAATTATAAAACTAAGAATGGCAAAAAATTACAAGAAGCATTGGGAGAATATGCACACGCTTTAGAAGAAGCAAAAGCAGATTTATTAGGAATGGCATTGTTAGGACAAGCTGTTAGGCTGGGTTTAATTTCAGAAGAGGAATGGAACAAAGCCCTTTTTTCAATCATCCCCAGCTATCTAAGAGGATTATCTTATGGTGTTGATGACCCACACGGCACAGGCTCTATTTTGCAGTTTGCTGAGCTTTATAAAGCAGGAGTAATTGAAGAAACACCTGAAGGAAAATATAAAATTAATTTAGACAGCCCAAAATTATATGATGCGTTCTATGAAACTGCGCTGAAGATTATGACAATCCAAAAAGAAGGAGATTATAGCGCAGCTGACAACTGGGTAAAAGAGTCGCAAAAACAACTACCAAAACTACTTCAAGAGAAACACATACCTGTTATCGAAGAAATGCCTCGTGATGTATATCTTTGGTACTCCTTCACGTTCAGCCTAAATGTCGAGAGGGATATGATGCAGGGGATGATGAGTGAGACGCAAAAGAGATGACGAAGAGAAATTAAATATTATTTTTTGTTTTTTTAATTTTTATAAAAAGTAATTGAGAATGAAAAATAGAAAAGAATAGTAGTGTAAATAATTTTGTTGTACCTCCATACATTCTTTCAGCCCTTGCTGATTTTATATTTTATGGAGTTTCAACAAAAATCATTACACTCTCACAAAAATCATTACACTCTTATTATTTTTTGTTTTTTTAATTTAATTATCTTCTTTTCTATTTTACTCCAGTGTACTTATCCTGCGTACAAGAACTAAAAAAGGGACAATAATTATTTGGATTATCCTTGAAAAATTCTTCTGGTATCCTCTTAGTTATCTCTCCAGGATCAAAAAATTGATTTAAGAGTATCTTCCCGCATTTTGAGTGATCGTATGGAGAACATTCTTTTTCTCCACCAATTGAAAAATGAATTCTTCTAAGCCATTTGGCAGGATTTGAATCTGCAATTCTTGTTATTTCTCCATCCATATAATGATCATTATCATCATAAACACTACCCAAATAATATCTAAAAAATGCATTAAAGAGCACATCTCCACTATAATAAACAATTATTGTTGGATAAACAAAGTCAAATGCTACCCGCCTATGATGAAGGTCCCATGTGTAACCATATTCTTTCTGGTCTATATCTAATAATTTACTGAATATCTCAAATTTATCTATCCCACCCCACAAATCACAGCGCTTTGCTGCTCTCTCACGTGGCGCTATAATCTGCATATACGGCCAAATATCAAAATCTCTATAAAAACGAAAGATATTCTCTGCTTCATCCTTGTTAAAATTATGTATTACTGTTCCAGAACCTAACCTTACCTGGCCATTTTTATCAGGTTCGTTAAATCCTGCTTCCATTAATTTTTTCAGTCCTCTTGTAACATGACCATATCCTTTTATTCTAGAAAAATTATATGGTTTGGTTGGATTAACAATAGCATTAAATCGTTCGGGAATCATTGATTCGAGTTTTCCAATTATAGAAACATTTAATCCTTTAAGTTCTGCTACAAGTTCATCGCTTGGCTCTGGATTTAAAGAAGAGATTACAATAACATGCAACCCTTCTCCATTTGCTATTTCTATAAATTTAAGAAATTTCGAAATTTTTTTTCCACTAGTTTCGTCAATATAATAAGTTTTTTCATCTTTTTCATCTACATAAAATGGTTCACCCGCGCCAGGCACAAATAATGTTTTAACACCCATACTTGCAAATTCTTTTATAAGTCGCGTATAATCTTCAAGACTCATAGGTTTTATCGGCTTTTTTTTATGTGTAACCTCTTTTATTCTACTATCACCGTCGCAGCACATTATACAATGATTATTACATTCTGGATAAAAATAAACATTCGCCGTCAACAAATTTCCGTTTAGTCTAGATTCAAGAAGTTCTTTTGCATCATTTGGAAAAAAACCTTTCAAAACTAGCGGTTCCTTTAATTCTGTCTCTAATCCTAAAGCCATAATCTCCCCCACATAAAAATTGTTAAACTTTTAAAGCCTGTGTTTTAAGTATGCTAACGGAATTGGATAGTTATATTAATCAGATTTGACAATTATATTAATCTTTTGAGTAATATTAATATTTTCAAAGTCGACAAATTTGAAACTTACAAAAACACTGCGCCCCTTTTATACTGATTAAACATAATTATTGACTCAAAATTTACAATATTTTCGCTGAAAGTATTTCTAAGCTTGTTAAGCACGTCATGAAAATGAGAATTATTCTCAGCAAAGATATTTACTTGGTAATTCCACTTCCCCACATATTTTACATACCAAAGAGTATGCGGCTCTTCTTGGAGATAAGTAACCAACTTACTCTCGTCGAGGTCTTTCATGTAAAAGAAAACCGCATACCATTGGACATTAAAATGCGAAAAGTTGATTAAAGGCAAAAATCTCTTTATTACACCCTCTTTGATAAGTTTTCTTTTTCTTTGCTCTACTGTTGACGGAGAAACTTTTAGTTTCTCGGAAATTTCCCTTATTGTTAGCCGCGAATTATGATTTACTGCAGAAAGAATCTGTTTATCTAATTCGTCGACATTTGTAATAAAATGCCCTTTGTTCTGCTGGTCAAATTCTTTCTGAAAACAGCTTCCTTTAATTTCCTTAAACTTATCAATACCAGAAGATTTCACTTCTTCAACATCCACTAAAAAACCTCTTCCTGTGCTGTCTTCCCTAAGAAAATTTAAAACGAGATAATCGTGAATAACTTCTCTATACTTATCAAAAATTTTACTAAATACTCTGTCAAAATCTTCAAGTGCTAGTGTAGTTATTTCAAAATGCAGATCATACATTCCTGAACAGCCGCTTACAACACTAACTTCAGGTGTAGCTACTAAAAAATCTATCATCTCTTTTTCATGAGTGAGTGTTTTTAGTTTCATATACACAACATACACATAATAACCCATCTTTCTAGTGTCAATTAAAGTAAAGAAGCCATTAATCACCTTATTCTCCACCATAGTCTTTATTCTATAAGCAACAACTTCCCTTTTTATCCTCAATGCTTTAGCGATGGCAGTATTAGAATATCGAGCATTCTTGCTTAAAAGCCATA
Source organism: Candidatus Woesearchaeota archaeon (assembly GCA_016205905.1). Lineage (GTDB taxonomy): Archaea > Nanobdellota > Nanobdellia > Woesearchaeales > DSVV01 > JACQSP01. Next base: position 14,679 of record JACQSP010000103.1, on the reverse strand, counting down.
AGATTTTCCTATCTATTAAGTCCAGTTTCTGCGGCATAATATGCTCATAGATTTGCCCTCTGAAAACTTCTTCCCCCATATTTTTTACAGAAATCATACTAAATATAAAAATATTGTGGTTTTTCGTAAAAAAAACAGCAATATCTATTATTATAAAATCAAGGTATACTTAAAAGTATGGTAAAGACAGAAAAAAGAATAGCAAAAGATAGATTATATGATATTCGCCATTATTCGAAATTAGAGATAGATTATATACTAACAAGGGAAAGAATTAGAGAAGTTTCTCTTGAGGGATTGATAACTGAGATAAGTGATTCTAAATCCAAAGACAAAAAACCGCATTTTGTTCTAAATGTTGTGTATAAAGCTGTGCTGGAGGATTATCAAGAGAAGACATTCGTAGCCAGAGCATATGTTAATTTTAGAGAAGAAGACTATATCTACAGAGAACTTGGGGCCACGGCAAGGTCTGATTTAATCTTGGAACAGAGAAAAAATCATTTAAGGGTTGCATTTGAGCAGGCAGGAAAGGATTATGTCAGAATAAACGTCTTAAAAACAAATAATGTAATTGACACAGAGAGAGATCTAAAAAGATTATATCATATTTACGGAATTGATCTGGAGAAGAGACGGAAGGAGGAGACTGAGCTCAAAAGAATACAATTAGCTAGAAGGGGCGGTCTCGCTGCAGTAGGTGTTCTCGTCGCAGGAATAATATATGCCACTTGTTTTACGCCAAGAACAATAGAAGATGCAAAAGTTGTCAGCATTGATAAAGAAGAAGAAATTAATGCAAAATCAGGGCATATTTCAAACGTGTATAAAATTAAGGTTGACAAGCATGATGATTGTTTAATTGCTAATGAAGATGAACGCTGGTGGTTGGATAATGGTGTAGGTCTAAAAGTTGGTGATGTTCTGAAGAAGATAACATGGAGGCCATATTTTGGAGAATGTGATTATATGGTTGGTTATGAGAAATAGTAAGTGACTGAACTTTTGCGGTTTATTAATGAATATTTGTGTTAGACAATACAAAAAGACATTAAATCATATTAAAATTTTAAAAACCGCAAAAGCTGACTAAGTGACCTAAATATTTATGTCCGACATTATAGAAAGGCATCAGAATTAACATAATTTTTACAAAACAACGATAAATGCATTATCTCTTAATCTTTTCGTAAAAAAATCAGAACAAGATTTTATCATTCGTCGTTGCATACTCTTTCTTTGAAATTCTGTTGAGATTAAATTTGTAAAAATCTCATGAGAAAAAAAGTTTAGAAAAGTTATTATATAAATGGAGGGGAGAAAGATGGTTGGAAGAAATTTTAGAAAATTATTAAGAGATGCAGCGCTTTACGCAACAAGTTTGACTTTAGGGAATGGTTGTTTATCAACCAGCGAAGCAAAAGAAAATAGAATTAATGATGATCAAACAAGAATAGAAGTACCTTCTAAATTAGAGGATTTTGTGCATAATAATATAGATAGGTGGATTGAAACATACCACAAACCACATATAACGGGCATGTGCATTAGCAAACAAAAAACATCGGATGAAATGATGCCTTGCGCTGAATTAATGGCGGACATGTTAAGAAATGCTGGTGTTCAAAATGTCAAAATTTTACGTGAAGGAGAATCTTATCCTAGTGTGTATGGTGAAATAAAAAGCCCTAATAAAAACGTACCAACTTTATTAATTGGTGGGCATTATGATACACAACCTGCTGTAGAAGCATTATGGACTATCACAAAGCCTTTTGAACCAAAAATAATAATAAAAGATGGAAAAAGAGAGTTATGCGGAAGAGGATCAAGTGATGACGGCCAAGCCTTAACTCATTTAGACGCAATAGAAGCATATGTGAAAACAGGAACGCCTTTGCCAATAAATATAAAATTTCTTTTGGAAGGCGGTGAAGAAAAAGGCAGCGAAGAGATGGACAAATTAATAGAAAAATATAAAGATCTTCTAAAAACAGATGTAGTGCTTATTACTGATTCTGGCAATATTAGGCCGAGTGTGCCTGCAATAACTTATCGCAGCAGAGGTTTAGTAGCTATGTATATTAATGTAAAAACTGCAGAAAATGATCCTCATTCAGGTGATGGAGGCAGCGTACTATGCAATGCGAATACTGCGCTTACATGGATACTATCAGGATTAATTGAACCTAAAACACAACAATGCTTGTTACCAAGATTTTATGATGATGTACAAAAACCAAGTGAAGCAGAGACGGAGCATATTAAATCTTTAGAATATGATCTTAATGGATTTATGGATACTTATAAAATCAAACATATTATTCCTAAAAATGTTGAAGAAGTAAAGTCAGCTATGTGGACTCAACCAACGTCAGAAATACATGCTATTTACAGAAAAAAAGACAAAGAGAAGAAAGTTGTACCTAATGAAGATGGAAATAAAACAACTTCAGAAGCAGAGGCTTATTTCACTATGAGACTTGTGCCAAATCAGGACCCTAATAAAATTGCAGAGATTGCAACTAGAGAGATTTATCAAAGGGCAAAACAAACTTGTTTAGCACCAGACCAGATTAGAATAAATGTGATAAGCAGAGACTATCCTGCTAGTGCTGACACAGAAAATGTATATGTAAAAGCACGCTCAAGAGCATTAAGCATGATATTCGGCATCCAACCAGACATTGTTCCAGTCGGTGGAACAGAGCCAATTGTAGGATTTTATCAAGGAATACTAAAAGCTCCTGTTGTTTATGATTCAGCAGATACTATGGATGACAAAGCACATGGCAATGATGAATGTTTTTCAATAGAAAAAAGCTTAGTGCCAATGGTGCTGACTAACATAGTTACTTATCAATTATTATTGAATACAACAAAATGAATTCCTTTGACAACATGAAAAATGCTACAGCAAAACCTCTCTGAAAACATAAGTACAGATGGAATCCATGATAGAATTCAAGAGGAGGAGAAATATTTAGAGCTTTCTCCTCTTCCCACTTATTTGAGAGATGTTGCTTCTAAAAGAGATGTTAGTTGTAGTGATGGTTATAATTGTGATAGTTACAATCTGCCTTCAAACGAGAAAGAGAGAGAACTTTACCAGCGAATAGCTCAGAGCAGAGATCGGCTTCTTGAAAGCATTTGCAGATATGCCAAAAAAGAATTGTTTCAGGAGCTTGAGAGAATTCTTTCTAATCCTGACGAGAAATTTACTTTGGCAGGGATAGGTGAAGAAGAAACACCGCACAGAATATTGGCGTCGCTTTATGAAAAACTAAAGGCAATTGATTCTGAGAGTATAAATTATAAAAGTATAGATTCTGAGAGCATATATTCTGAAAGTATAAATTCTGAGAGTATAGATTCTGAAAGCATAAATTCTAAGAGTATAGATTCTGAAAGCATAGATTCCAAAAGAAGATTAAACAATGCAGAATTAAACAGTGAAAAACAACAACAAGGAACACATGCAGAAAGATGTGGGAAGATGGCTGAATGCCTCAGGCAAATGCATCTAACTTTTAATTATTACCATAAAATAATTGCAATGTATGGTAAGAATCAAAGCGTAAGATATGATAATGAATTGATATGTGAGCATAATGAAACAGACACAAAGAATTATACAAACAATAACAAAAAAATAGCAAAAAAGACATTAGAAACAGCACTTCTTGAAAAACAATTAAAAGAATATGAAGAAAATGTAAATAAATTCTTAGAGCCATATTTTGGGATGGTTATTCCAATTGCACGCAGATATTATCAAAAAATGCGCCATGTTTCTGGTGATTTGGATATATTAGATTTAATCCAAGAAGGGAATATTGGATTGATGAGAGCAGCAGAAAAGTTTGACTGCAATAAATATGTCAGGTTTAGTGCTTATGCAAGACATTCTATAAAATCCGAGATTAACCGTGCGATTGATGACCAGATTAGATTAATCAGAACACCTTGGAAATTTAATGCAAAGATAAGGCATTATGAAGAAATAAGGCAGGAATTGGCCAAAAAAGAAAGCAGAGAGCCAACGAGGGATGAAGTATACAAACAAATGGGGCTTTCAGATAATGAAATAAAAGATTTAGAGCGTGGACAACAAGTTCTTTTTCCAAAAAGCTTGCATCAGCAAATAGAAAGTGAAAAAGGCCTATCTCTTCTAGACAAATTACCTGATAACACAAAAAGTATACCTAACGCAGAGGATAGAATAATAGAAGATGAGCTGAATAAGAAAGCGCACGAAGTATTTATGAGTTTAAGCAGCAGGGATGAAGACATTGTTGCAAGGCGCATTGGATTGGAAGGATGTATGAAAACAGGAGAGGAAATCGCAGCAAGATGGGGTATATCCAGAATAAGAGTGTATCAACTTGAAGGAAAAATTATGAAGCGGCTTGCGAAAAAATTTGAGTCTTGTCGTGACTTATTAGATTAAGAGTATTTGTTTAGCTGTTTTTTTTTCTGCTCAGAGCACGTACTAAGGACGAAGTCCACCGTCTTATGAAAAATTATAAGTTATTCGTTCATTAATACGTTATTCGTTTTTCGTTCTTAGTTACGAATGACGAATAACGAATAACAGTTTTATCATAGTGAACGGTGGACTGCGTCCCACAAACGGATTGAGAGCGGAAAAAAGAAATGAGAGCAAGAAATAAGAGTTTAGCTAAACAAATACGATTAAGATATAGTGTATAACAAATCTTTACGAAACCCCTTTAATTCAAACAATTTCTATGTTTTTTGTAAAAAAACGAAGAGAAGATTTTATTATTCCTCTTTGTATACTAAGATGTATGAAAAAATTATTACTTGCAATGGCTCTTGCTTATGGCTTAGCGTTTGGAGATGTAAAAAATGTTCAAGGTGAAAAAATGCAAACAAAAAATATTAAACCAAAAACTGAACAAGAACTTGAGACAAAAGTTGAAAGTACATCTGCTGAGAAAAAAAGGTTTCTTACAATTACGTTTACAGAATTAATCAGAGTGAATTAGAGCGAATAAAAGCAGAAGCAAGAGAGTATAATATCAGAAGAACTGTATTTTAAATGATGAAAGTGAGAAAATGCAAAAAGAAAATCTTGAGCAAAAAATTAGTTTAATGGATAAATTTAGAGGTCTTGCTAGAAAGACTATTGGAGCTTATGCTTTAACTTTAGCTTTAGGTGGAGCATTAGGAGGTTGTGAAACTGAGGAAGGTGACAATGGTGATTATAGTAGTTCTAGTACTGGTTGCTCATACATCGTAGGTGGCAACAAAGTTGAAAGTGGAGAAACAGTAAGTGGGTGCCCTTCTGGGTATCATTGTGAATCTTATAATTATACTACTAGAAAAGATGGAATGGGTCCTACTAAAACAAGTTATAGCTGCGTGTCGGATTCTCGACCGAATCATAGCTCAGGGGGAATATGGTGAATAAAATGCAAACAAAAAATAATTTAGTCAGAAAAATTATGAGCGGAGTTTCTGGACTGGCATTGTTAGTTAGTTTGAAAAGTTGCGCGCCGAGTTTAACTGTGCCGACGCAAGTTCCTGGCTCAAATGGTTATGTAGCTACTGGAAAAGATTGTTGTAAGAATCTTGGCTGCGGTAATTATGATGGATGTAAATCTGAAGGAGAAAAATATAATCCACAAACAGGAATATATGAAGAAACTTGCTCGTGTTATGATAAGTCCACTCCTTCATCTGATGTTCCTCATCAACTTCATGGGAAAGATTATTGAAAGAAGGAGGTAAATAAAATGCAAGAAAACAAACAAGAAAAACAAGTTGGGTATGAACAACCAAACGCGGATTACATACGGCAAATAAGAGACAAACCTAATTTATTGAGAACAGTTGTTGCTGTTGTTGGATTAGGCGGGATTTTATTAGGAAATGTTGCATCTGCGAAAGATGTTGATAGTATAGATAAGGCAGTTAGTGGAACAGATAGTAGCAACACGGTAATACAAAAAGTAACAAACGACACAAATTATACAACGTGTTATCCATGTTATCCATGTGATCCAGCACGTCCTTGCCGACCAACATGCGCACCATATTAAACTTATTTTTTGATTTTTTTATATTTTTATAAAAAAATTTAGTGTGAGGTTATAATCAGTTAGGCTAAATCCATTAAGCGTTATATGTGTATACGACAAAGAAGAAGATTAAATAACAAAACAAAAAGGAAAGAGAAAATGCCAGAACAAAAAATAACAATAAAACTAGTACATAAATTGATTGTACCGACCACAATTATCGCTAGTTTGTGTGGTCTTGTTAGCTGTGAAATAGATCCAATAAAAAGTGAGGGTGATGCACATAATACAGATGTAAATAGAAATAAATTAATCATGTGCTGTAATATATGTGAAAGTGAGGGTTATGATTGCAGATACCTTTCTGAAGATAGATGCGCATGTGACAGTAACTGTTATACTTCACCATATTTGCCTTTTCTATGTGGAAAAGTGTCAGGAACTTCCTCAAATTCAAATTATCATAATGGGCCGAATTTTTGATATGAAAAAACAATAATTTCCAAAGGTGAGAAAAATGACAAAAGAAGATAAACAAGACGAAAAATTAGTTCATTACGAACAACCAAACGAAGATAAATCAGATTACACATCGCAAAGAACTTATGAAAAAGAATCAACAGACCGACGAGATTTTCTTAGAAAAGCAGGCACTGCTGTTGTTGTTGGATTAAGCGGGGTATTATTAGGAAAAACTGCATTGGCTGACGGAATTGATGGTGGTATCGACAAATTGGTTGGAGATGAAGGTGGATTAAAAAGAGTTACTGAGGGATATTCTGCATCTTCTAATGAATGCCATCCCGATTGTGGGCCACATTGTTATCCTGAATGTCAACCACCTATTTGTTACCCTGATTGTACTCCAAATTGCTGGCCTAATTGTGATCCTAATGAAGAATGTAAGCCTCTTTTACGATGATCATCATCCTTAAAATGTAAGGTGAATCTGTGAGAATAAAAATTATTATACCTTATACAAATTGTTAATAGTTATGTCATATAAGTGATATAATAAATTATTTATGTAAAATTTCCGAAGGTGAAACAAAATGCAAGAGAACAAACAAGATAAAAAAAGAACAGAAGATGAAAAACAATCACACTACGAACAACCAGAAACAGATTATACACCGCAATCAACAGACAGACGAGATTTTATTAGAAAAGCAGGCACTGCTGTTGTCGTAGGATTAGGCGGGATTTTATTAGGAAAAACAGCTTCAGCTGATAGTATTGATGAGATTATTGGAGACGAAAGTGAAAGCAATACTGAATTTAAGAAAGTTACGGAAAGTTATAGTGGCATGACTAATTGTGACCCACCATGTTATCCGAATTGTTCACCCCCTACACCTCCACCAGGACCTTGTGTCCCTAATTGCACACCATGTCAACCTGATTGCACACCAAGTAATTGCACACCGAAGTGTGGACCATGTCCACCAGAATGCCACCCTTATTGTATGCCAGTTGATTGTAGACCATAATAAATTAGTGATTAATAATTTCAGAGGGGTATAAAAAATGCAAGACAACAAACAAGAAAAACAAGTTCAATATAAACAGCCAGATGAAGTTAAACCAGATTATACACCGCAGAGAACATACGAAGAGAAATCATCAGACAGGCGAGATTTTCTTAGAAAAGCAGGCACTGCTGTTGTCGTCGGATTAGGTGGGATTTTATTTGGGAAAACTGCTTTGGCTGACGGGATTGATGGTGGTATCGACAAATTGGTTGGAGATGAAGAAGGATTAAAAAGAGTTACAAATAGTTATGATGGTAATAATGGACTAGAGGATAATGAGAAGGTGACGTGCGGAACTTTCAGAGACACTTGTACTCCAGATTATTGTAAACCAAATTATGAGAAAGTGATGTGCGGACCTGCAGAGAAAGGAGGATGCGCTCCTGAAGTCGCACCATGTCCACCACAAAAGAGTCCAGAATTCAGTGGAAGCAATACTGATTTCAAGAAAGTTACAAGTGGTAATTATAACTCAACAAATTGTGAACCTGCGTGTCCTCCAGAATATTGTAACCCATGCGAACCACATTGTAATCCTACCTGCAGTCCCAGTGAGTGTCATCCAGAATGTCATCCTTCATGTAGTCCACATACATGTAATCCCAATTAAAAAGAAATGAGAGATATAAAAAATGACCAACGAACCTCAATCCACCCAATTTTCCCTCGAACAAGGTGTTCATCTAGTCACAGGTTCAGTAAATGCAGCGCTGTACGATACAAATACTGGCGATATTTTCTCTGTTGACAGAACAAACCGAATTTTGTTAGAGATGCTTTTAATGAATTGGCAACTTAGAGAGGAACAAAGGAGAGAAGAACAGAATAGAGAAGGACAGAGTAGAGAAGAACAACCAGAAAATGGACAATCAGAAGCATCGAAACAATTCTTAGATGCTAGCAATGGAACATTGCAGAAATTACTTCAGAATTTAGAAGAAAATAAACTCGGCAGGTTTTTCAGCGCAGAAGAAATGCCGCAGCATAAATTACCAGAAAAACCAGAAATAAATATAGATTTTATCTGGTTTGAATTAACGCAGGGATGCAATCTAAAATGCCAGCATTGTTATGACAGCAGCAGCCCAGATTTAATCAAAGGAGATATAATTAAAGGTGATATTTGCAGCGGAGGTTCAGGACGTGGAAAAGAAGGATTAGATGGAATTGTATCTGGTGAAGCAGTATCAAGTCAAGTAGTATCAAGTAAAACAAATGAAAAATCCAAACAACAACTTGGTGTATTATCACATGAAACCTGGCTGGATTTACTAGACCAAACAGCTGAACTTGGTGTTAAGTCAATACAATTTATTGGCGGCGAGCCATTACTTTATGACAGAATTTTTGATTTAATTCGACATGCAAAAGAAAAAGAAATAAAGTTTATAGAGCTTTTTACAAATGGAACATTAATAACGCCGCAGATCGCAGACGAATTATCAAGATTAAGTGTAAATGTTGCGCTTTCTCTCTACGCAGATACTCCTGAAATACATGATAAAGTTACACAAAAACCTGGCAGTTTTGAAAAAACAACAACGGCAATAAAGCTTCTTCAGGAAAGAAAAGTGTCTGTAAGGCTTGCTGTTATTGCAATGAGCACAAATGAAGGCTCTATAGACGCTACTTTAGAATATATCAAAAAAGAATTTGGGATAGAACATACAAGATATGATATTGTCAGGCCAGTTGGCAGAGGAGGAAATGATGAATTAGTCCCAAAAGCTTTGTATGAAAAGAGTATAACCAGAGCAGCTAATTTCCGCAAAGTAAATGCTGATGCTTTTGCAAGAAATCTTTATGGTAATTCATGCCTTAACGGCAAATTGTGCATTACACCAACAGGAGATGTTCATCCTTGTATTATGGAAAAAGAGTATAAGATAGGCAATGTAAAAGAAAAAAGCCTGAAAGAAATTGCCCAAAGTGAAGAATTAGGATATATTTTTGGATTAAGCAAAGATTACATTGAAGGTTGCAGTGAGTGCGAATACAGATATGCCTGCCATGACTGCAGGCCAAAAGCAAAGTCACAGGACAATTTTCTTGCAAAACCAAAAGAGTGCAGGTATGAGCCAACAAAAGGAGTGTGGCAGTCTTAGTATTTTGGTTTTTGTATTAATTATAGAACGCCACCAATTAATTAAGATTAATTAGTAATATGTTTGACATCGTTCAATGTATCACACAAAAATGTTTAACATCTTATGACGTCTTACGTCAAACAGTTAATTCATGAGACGGTGGACTTCGTCCCACAAACGTGAGAAGAGCGGAAAACAAAAGCTAAGAAATAGGGAATCAGTTAAACTAATACTGGTTTTTTACTAGAATACTAGAAACACAGCAAAACACTACTCTTTTAGTAAAAAAATAAGCCGAAGATTTTATTATTCCTTTAAAACATATAGTTGGTTTAAGATTTAATAATTTGTTTAATAATTGAGGGAGGATGATAAAAATGCAAACAAAAAATAATTTAGTCAGAAAAGTTATTGGTGGAGTTTCTGGACTAGCTTTGTTAGTTAGTTTAGAAGGATGCGGAACAACAATTCAACACCGTGATGCACAAACAAATGTCTGGTATGATTGCAGAACAAACGAGGATTACCCAACTGAACATCCATGTTACAGTGTTGTTGCGAAGTATAAAGAAGAGCATAGAAGTAGTTCTTCTTCTGGCTCGTCTTCAAGTTGGTCAGGAAATGATCATGATAAAGGTGGTGGGTATGATAGAGAGAGAAGCACGAGTAGCGAAAAAGGAGGGCATTGGGAAAAATCACATTGTCCTTAATAAAGAAATTATAAAAACAATGTAGGAGGTAATAAAAATGATTGAAAATAAAGTAAATAGTATGGATTTGAAAAAAGTTGGGTTAGTTGCAACAATCGCAGCATCAATAGTAACTATTGGAAGTGGTTGTGGTGGTGCAGATGAATGTCAAACTCAGAACTATAAACCACGACAAAAGATAGAACAAAATTTAGAAGGAGCATACAAAGATAACAGTAAAAAATACGATAACACTTTTCGTGAGGATTGTGCAAATGGTAATTGCTGTGATGATGGCTGCTCATACGATTCAGAAAAAGATTGCTGCTGGTGCCCTGATTAAACATTCTTTCTTTTTTATTTTGTCTTAGCAAAAGTACAATTTAGAATAGAGGATACGATAAAAGATGAAACTAATGCAAACAAAACATCTTGAAGCAACAATTGAACAAAGCGACATGTTTACAGACTTGATTAGAAGCAATTTCAGACAGGTTTATGACGTATACTTTTCCGCAACCGCAATAAAAAATGGGGATGTTGATTCTAAGAAGCCAGACAATATAGAATATGCGCCAATAGGTTTAGAAAGATGAGAGAATTAGAACAGATAGTATCTCAAATTAATGAACAAGAAGGATTAACTACGCGAAAAAAAGCAGCACTTGTTAAATTTGCCAGTGAAGTTAATCATGATACTATGCGCTTTAGTTTAGATTTCATTCTTGCTTGTTCAAGACATATTTCAGAAGAGAGTCACAGAAGAGTGTTATTTTTATACACAAGACATGGCACAGAAGCTGCACATAAAATAATAAAAGCATTTCCAAGTGTTCTTGGCTGTTCTCTGGCTAGGACACGTTCAATTTATGAATTTCTTGACTCAAGGCATGACGCAGAATCTACAAATAAAATAGTAGAAATACTTCCAACTATTCTTGGTTATTCTCTGGCTAGGACATGTTCAATTTATAAATTCCTTGACTCAAGGCATAACGCAGAAGCTACAAATAGAATAGTAGAAACACATCCTGCTGTTCTTCGCTGTTCTCTTGCTAGGACAATTTCAATTTATAATTTTCTTGACTCAAGGCATGAACAAAAAACGACTAATAAGATAGTAGAAACACATCCAACGGTTCTTAGTTATTCTCTGGCTAGAACTAATTCAATTTATAATTTTCTTGACAGAAGGCATGAACAAAAAGCGACTAATAAAATAGTAGAAATGCTTCCATCGGTTCTTGGTTATTCTTTATTAAGGACTACTTCAATTTATGAATTCCTCTACTCAAGGCATGAACAAAAAGCGGCTAATAAAATAGTAAAAACACAGCCTTCTGTTTTTAGATGTTCCCTTAAAAGAACCAATTCAATTTATAAATTCCTTGACTCAAGACATGGACAAAAAGCTGCAAATAAGATAGTAGAGACACTTCCTGCGGTTCTTAGTTATTCTTTGGTTAGAACTGATTCAATTTATGGGTTTCTTGACTCAAGACATGAACAAAAAGCTACAGATAGAATAGTAGAAATACGTCCAACTGTTCTTGGTTATTCTCTTAAACGAACAGTTTCTATCTATGAGCTTCTTGATTCAAGACATGACACAGAAGTTACAGATAGAATAGTAGAAACACTTCCAGCGGTTCTTGGCTGTTCTCTTGCTAAAACTAATTTAATTTATGAATTCCTTGATTCAAGACATGACACAGAAGCTACAAATAAGATAATAGAAACACTTCCGGCGGTTCTTAGTTATTCTCTTGCTAGGACAATGTCTATTTATGATTTATTAGATTCTAAAGGTGTCGATTCAAATGGATACATCGAGCAATTTCCGTTTCTGCTTTACTTCTCACCAAGATTAATTAGAGATAATTCATTATATCAGATTTTTGAAGTAATGAGAGATATTGAAGAGAGAAGACCTAAACAAGAGATAAGCTGCATATTAAAGAAGGGGGAACTGGATATTTCTCTTTTTGATAGAGCTGTTTTTGGGCAATATAGGGAAGCGGGATATCAAATGTAACTGTTATGAACAAAAAGAGTAGGTGTATGAATCTTAGAAAAGGCTTCATTTGTGACTTAAGGTTTACAATATTCGCCTTTTTCAAATCAAAAAAAATAAATCACAAATGGAATTGATAAAAATGACCATCGACGATAAATTGCCACAAAACGAAATTAGGGAAGAAGGACTTAACTTAAAAAGCATAGACTGCTCTTATTTAGTTCTTTCTTTAATTGCTATTGCTGTTGGCTATGTTTGTTATTTATACTATCCTCGAACAATAGAAAATGCAACAGTAATTAATAAAAAACAGGTTAGCTTTAGTTTCTTATCTGACTATGGTGATGGCCCTGTGCTGGATTCTGAAACACAAACTGCAATTGAAGTCGACAAATATGATAAATGCCTGAGAGGCCAAATTGATTTAAAGCCATTAAATATAGGTGATAAAGTTAAAAAAATGAAGTATAGGCTGCCTCTTTGGGGCGAATGTGATATTATTACGGGTTATGAAAGATAGAAAGAACTATAGAATCAATATATAGTAAGTAACCTAAATTATTGTACAGTTCGTGTTACTTACTATACTTCAATAACAAATTACTTATCTAATTTGTTTGTTATTGTAGTCTATTGTGCCTCACAACTAACTAATTATTTATCTAGGTGAGTCACAATATATTCGTGGACTTTAACAAAATTGATCAAATATTAAAGTCCACCACTATAATTATCAATTATGAGAAAGAATAAAAAGACAAAGGTATTTCCTTTTAGTTTAATGGGGTGGGAATATGAATATAACTTTAGACAAAATTGCCCAGTCAAGAATTGCTTTACCTTTAATAGTAGGTGGTGTTGCCCTAAGCGCTTTTGCTAACTATTATTTAAACAATTATTTAAGAGCTGAAAGAGATAAAAACACAGATAAGCCTTCACAAATACAATCTTACATCTGCCCTCATGAAATAGTTAAGCATGACGACGGAGACTCGCTTTATTGCGGCGATAAATATATCAGAATCCTCGGCCTTGATACGCCTGAAATTGCCCATCCTGAGCATGGCATTTTCCAAGACCAAGAATACGGCAGAGAAGCAGTCGAACTGACAAACAAGCTCTTAGACGAGGCAAAACAAGTTACAATCATTGAAGGCGAGAAAGATAAATATGGCAGAACACTTGCGCATGTTCTTGTCGACGGAGAATTATTAGCAGTTAAACTTATCAAAGCTGGGCTTGGCTATGAAACAATCAGTTTTTACGGCGACAATGGATTTCCTGAATTTGGGTTGCAGATAAAAGATGCGTTTGAAACTTCACCAAAACCGCAATTTGAAAGCCCACACTTATGGAGAAAGAAATACCAGCAAAAAAGTAAATAGTAAAATGAACGTATTTGTTCAGTTCCTGGCATGTCCAACAAGTTCATGAAGAAAGGTAAGATGGTAAGAAAGCTTGAAAGTCTGAAAGCTCGAAAGTGCGCTATATGATCCGCCCTTTCAAGCTGTCAAGCTTTCTAACTTTCAAGCATTTAAACGTTTTTCATGTGACGGTGGACTTCGTCCCACAAACGTGTTTGGAACGAGAAAAAGAGAACAAGAAACAGAACCTCAGCCAAACAAATACAATAAAATATATAATAAGATAAGGTATATAAAAATGACCTCAGAAAAACTCAAACACTACACAAATAAAACAATTGAAGTTGCTGCTAATCTTGTATTTTATGGCGTGATTATAGCAGGCATAGGACTCCTAGGTAAACATTGCTGTTATGAGCGCAAAACAATCAAAGATACCACTGTTTTAAGTGTAGATGTTGATTGCGGTACAGATAGTGATACAGGAATAGAGTTTTGTGTGAAGGAGATTAAGATAGATAAAAAGTTTGGTTGTTTATATGTTTCAAATAAAGTTATTGATTCATATGGCCAATTAAATGTAGGTGACAAACTAAAAGAGCTTAAATGGTACAGAGGACTGAAACGGCCTTTATTGGATTGTGATATGGTTGATAGTTATGAAAGAAAGTAGCAGAGCAAATATATAGTAAGTGACGTAAATTTTTATACAAATAGTGTCACTTACTATATAGCGGACGAATTAAATAATTTGTTTAATTCGTCCAATATAGCAAACGCAGCGAGTTATTACAAAAATTTACTGCGTTTGCTATATTTGTCTGACATAACAAATGTATATTTCAGATTAAATGTAAAATTAGTTATTAAGTCGTATTTAGTCTGAAAGATTAAAAATTTAATTTATTAAATTTTCAATAAATATTTATGTCCGACATTACAG
>JACQSP010000101.1 GCA_016205905.1 Candidatus Woesearchaeota archaeon | reverse complement strand
ATATTAAATATAGCTATAAATACAACTGTTTCAAGTGTTAATGAAGATGAAGTTGCTAAAATAAAAGAGTATTGGGGCGATGATGTTTATTTTATTTGTAACCCTACAGCTAAGTTAGGAAATGCTGTTAGAAACTGGAATAAATTAATTACCGACGATATAAGCTTACAGAGGCAAAGTGAATTAATCAAGAAATTATCTGAAACAGGCGGACCATTAACATTAGGAAGCAATGGTTTATGCGGATATTCTGAATGGGGTATTAGTGTAAGCCCATCTGGTGAGTTTATGACGTGCGCATATACAACTCAAACGAACGGGCTTTTTGGAAATATAAAAAATACAAGCTTAGAAGAAGCATTTAGATATAAACATGCGATGGAATCAAAACATTTTCAAAGATATGGTGTTTATCCTTGTTTGGTAAGAGCAGATTCTTTTGATATTTACATAAAAGAATTAAGAGTTTCACATAAAAATTAAGGAGACAGAAATGAAAAAGCTATAATTTCATCTGATCTTATTTCTCTATTCTTCTAGTCTTCTGTTCCACACCATTTAAAAATAAGCAATTTACAGAAAAAACATGTGGTAAATGAACAAAAAAGCAGGTTATACTTAGTTACAAGCAGTGAATTAGGAGTTAGTTTATTCCATCATGTAGAAGAAGCTCTCAAAGCAGGCGTAGGCTTGCTTCAATACAGGGAAAAAGACAGAAGAAAGAAAAGTTATCTTGAAAATGCCCAGCGCCTAAAAGAAATGTGTGCAGAATATAATACGCTTTATATTGTCAATGATAATCCATGGGCAGCACTGCATGTAAATGCCGACGGTGTTCACATTGGCCAAGAAGATATATCTTTAATTGAAGCCACAAAAATTGTTCGTAACAAAATAATAGGTGTTACTTGCTACACACTTGAACAGGCTCTCGAAGCGCAGGATTATGGCGCAACTTACATTGGTATGCATCTCTGGAACAGTTCCAAGACAAAACCGTTGTCTGAATGCAGTTCTCCGCCAATAGGCACTGAATTGTTCAAAGAAGTTTGCGCAAATGTAAATATCCCCTGTGTTGCAATTGGCGGCATTAATGAATCAAATATTGAGCAAGTTTTAAATAATGGCGCTGATTATATAGCTATGGTCTCTGGAATATTATGTGCAAGAGATGTTTACTCGGCAGTCCAGAGAATGAATCAAACTATAGGTGATAAAGTCAATGAAAATAAAAGACCTTGGCTCAGAATTTAAGCTGTTAGACAAAATTAAATCCCTCTCTAAAAAAATTAATAATAATTTTATTTCTCAAATCGGCGATGACTGCGCTATTATTGACAAAACAAAGGAAGCTGGGAAGTATGAACTTAAGAGAAACTGCAAGACTTCAAAAACAGGCAATGGAAAATATGAATTAATAACAACTGATATTCTCGTCGAGGATAATCATTTTTCTATGAAATTTTCAACCTCATTCCAAATTGGAGCAAAAGCGATAGAATGCAATGTGAGCGATATTGCAAGCTGCGGCGGTCTGCCAAGGTATTGCGTTATTTCTCTTGTACTGCCAAAAGATACAACTGTTAAGTTTCTCGAGGGATTGTATAAAGGTATGAATGACGCCTGTAGAAAATATAACATTGACATAGTTGGCGGTGATACCACTTCAGGAGCGATTATTGTCATAAATATCGCAATGTTTGGCGAGGTTGAAAAAGATATGCTGTGCAGAAGGAGTGATGCAAAGGTTGGTGATTTAATTTTAGTTACTGGCTGTCTTGGAAGAAGCTGTTCAGGATTAAACTTATTTTTACAGGGCAAAGAAAAGCTTGGTGAAACTAAATATTACCTTGAGCCAGTTGCAAGATTAAATAAAGCAAGAGAAATTGCCAAATATGTTAATGCAATGATAGATATTAGTGACGGATTAGCAAGCGAAACAAGGCATATTTGCATTATGAGTGATTGCGGCGCAGTTATCTACAAAGATAAAATTCCTATTGACAAGCAGACAATAAAAGATGCGAAAACCTGCGGCAAAGATCCGTATGACTATGCGTTATCAGGCGGCGAAGATTATGAATTATTGTTTACCCTCTCTAAAAATGATTATAATAAACATAAACATTTGTTTAAAGATTGTTTTGTTGTAGGAGAAATTGTCGAGAAAGAGAAAGGAATAAAACTAGCTGAAATTATTAACGGAAAAGAAGTAAAGAAAGAGCTTGGAAAAGGTTATGAGCATTTCTAGGATGTTCTCAGTTCCTACCACGTACTAGGGCGCAGCCACACGTTTCATGAAGGA
The DNA here is from genome assembly GCA_016205905.1 of Candidatus Woesearchaeota archaeon. Lineage (GTDB taxonomy): Archaea > Nanobdellota > Nanobdellia > Woesearchaeales > DSVV01 > JACQSP01. Next base: position 6,673 of record JACQSP010000101.1, on the reverse strand, counting down.
TTTTTTAAAGTTTTTTTAAGAATTTGGACATATAATTAAATTTAATAAAATTAAATAAATAACGTAAAAAATCATAGTGAACTATTGGCTTCGCCCAGGAACTAAAAAAAAGATATAAAGATAAAAAAGCGGGTAGACACGCCCAATAATGGCAGTATAAATCAGCCTTTGGTTTAACCCAAATCCTTTCTCAACCTGGCTGCCTCGCAAGCACCTGTAGATTTACTTAATGCTGCTTCCGTCAGGATCTGACATAGTTCGTAAAATCACAAGTCCTGCAAGACCAAATTTCATAGTTAAGATTTGGACCGCAAGCCAAAATATAGAGCTCTTATCAAGCTTCGGCTCCTACATAAGTCCGTTATAGGTAACAAGTGAGGACTAACCACCCAGCCTAGTCTACCCATTAATCAGATATTTAATATGATTTAAAAAGCTTTTTATAGTAATTGTTTAAATTATCATATTATGCTGCCTTTTAATTTTAATCCAATCCTAGCCACAATTGGCCCTTTTGAAATAAGGTATTACGGCTTAGTTTATGTTTTTGGATTTTTATTAGTCTATTTTCTGTTGTGGCATGCAATAAAAAAGGGAAAAATAAATCTGAATACTGAAGAATTAGGCACGTTTATACTTTATCTTATGCTTGGTGTTATAATTGGCTCAAGAGCATTTGAGGTTTTGTTTTGGGAGCCAGCTTATTATTTTGCACATCCTTTGGATATTTTTGCTGTATGGAAAGGCGGTATGGCATTTCACGGCGGGTTAATTGGCGCAGTTTTGGCAACATGGTTGTTTTGCAGGAAAGAATCAATTAAATCAAAGATTACACTTGCTGAATTAGCTGATTTATTGGTCATTCCTGCTGCATTTGCTCTTGCATTAGGAAGAATTGCTAATTTTGTTAATGGCGAACTTGTAGGAACCATTACTAATGTGCCATGGTGCTTTAATTTTCCCAATTATGATGGCTGCAGGCATCCTTCTCAATTATATGGCGCATTGAAACGTTTCATTATTGTTGGTATTTTAATTAGCATTAATTTAGTAAAAAAAACATACAAACCAGGATTCTTGTTCTGGTGGTTTATTGGATTAATGGGGATTGGCAGATTTATTTTAGATTTCTATAGAGAAGATGTAAGATATTTAGGTTTGAGTCTGGGCCAGTATCTTGGGGTAGGGATGCTTTTACTTACGATTATTGTATTTATTATTTATTATAAAAAGGAATTCTTTAGTTCAAAACCACGATAATAAGTCTAAAAAGTTCAAAACAGGTAAATGACCCGCAAAAACTTTAAATACTAGTTCTAACTTTAAACCTCCTTATTTTTGGCTGTATACTGAAGTTATACATTCATACAATCTAAATTAGGTAATATAAACGTATTTTAAAAATTGAATACAAGGAGGGGTTAAACATGGAAAACTGGAAAACATCAGATGATGATGGCGATGATGGAGATTTTGGCGACTGGGACGATAACTAAATAACCTTGCTTATTTTTATTTTATTCTTTTTTTGGTGTTTGTTTAAATGATTTCTTATTTCTCACTTTAATTATTTCTCGTTCACAACCCAGTTTTCCGCTCACAACTCGTTTGTTGGACGAAGTCCAAAGTTTCATAAAAAAATTTAAGTTTTTTAAAAGTTTAATACTAAAAAAGCAAAAAAATAATAGTGAACAGATGTGTGCATAATAAGATTTAAACTATTTCTCTATAACAAACACACAATGATCTTTCTCAAAAGGGTCAAGAGACTGATAATCAAGAATTTTTATCTTTTTTTGCTCAAGCTCTCTTTTTACAGCTTCAAATATCTGTCTTGGATTTTTTGTCACGTCTATGCTTCTTGCTTTTATTGCCAAAAAGGCTCTGCCTCCTTGTTTCAGGAACTTCAGGTTTTTCAGGAAAATTTCTACTTGATTCTTTTGCGCAATATCCTGAACAAGAAAATCACACATGCATATTCTGTTAGTATACTCATCTGGCTTGTTACAATCTGCTAAGATTGGCACAAGATTCTTTCTTTTTTTTGCAAGGAAATAAAAATCTCTCAATGATCTTGGCGCAATGTCTATACCAAAAATAAGGCCTTTTAATCCAATCATGTCACTCAAATGGGAAGCTGTTGTTCCTGAAGCAACGCCCAGATAAAGAACATAATCATTTTCTTTGATTCCTAACGGGCAGATATTCTTTGCTAATCCAGCGCCAATCTTGCTTTTATGTACGCTCCATTCCCTAAATTCAACACCTTTTTCTCTAAATAAACGCTCGTCGTAAACTTTCTGGCCAGGCAAGAGATTTATAGTATAAAATCTAACTCTTCTGCCTGTTTCCATGTAAATTCCTCTATCTTTTGTTTCTTCCATGTTTTAACTTCCACAAAAAGTAAGAAGTAAGAGGTAAAAGGTTTGAGGTACGATGATAACATCGTAGTTGTTCCATCTTACCTCAAACCTCCTACTTTTTACCTTTACTCTTTTTAACCTTTTATTTGTTTATTAATCTTAATCATTAATTTCTTTCCTATTGAATTGTCAAGTTTTGTACCTTTGTGAAAATAATCAACCTTGCATGCCATTGCAATTGCACCAGCCAAATGCCTTGCAATCTTGCCAGCATCTTTTTGTCTTGCATTTGCCAATAAAGGATGATTAATAATTATTCCATGTTTAGGACAGTTAGACCTCTTATTTATCATGTGCCTGAACAATGCCTTTTCAGCTCCTAACAACTGTATTGTGGAAGACGGCATTTCTGCAAGTTTCTCAAGGCTTCCTGTGTGCGCTATTAACTCACCAGCAATTGTTGAAGTGGCAACTTCTTTCAGGTTTGGACAATAATCCACCATTATAGCATCTAAATAATTCTTCTCATTTTCTCTCAATCTGGCAATATTAATTATTTCTTTTGCGAGCAATTGCATCTGCTCCACATCTTTTTTAGGAATGTCTGAGCCTATGCTTTTGACATTTAATTCTTTGCTTAACTGCTCCTTTGATTTTTCCACAACCAATCTTGCATAAGCCTCATTATCTTTCACACTTTCATTAAGCTCAGGAAAATACAAGCTGTACCATTCTCTTAATCTTTTGCATAGAAGATTGATTGTCTTGTTTATTTCGTCAATATTGCTAATTACCTGTGTTATCAAATTATCTTTGTTTACAGAATTCTTTAAATCATGCTCAGTTTGCTCAACATTTAGCTGATAGAATTTATCATGCTGTTCGGTAATCTTGGGAAATATAATCTCTGCAGAGGTTAATTTTCCAACCTTTCCAAAAGTATCTACATCCCTGTGTTTTTTCATATCTTCCAGATTATTGAATAATTTTTGTGAGATAATCTTATTATCCTTAAACAAAAATGTTCCGATGATGTGTGTGTATGATGTTTTTTGCATTTTATACGTAAAAATTAAGTGCAATTTATTAAGTTTTAGATATTTTGTATGTATTAAGCCTACCCTAATTTTGTCAGCTTTGCTATTGTACCTCGTCAGACAAAAGAGGGAGCGAAAACACTTGAAAGACTCTGCTATTTTATAACATATTTATTCTGTGTGTTTTCGCCAAAGCTGACTGGTAGGCTTAATACATACGATATTTTTATATATACAGCAGCCACAAATATTTTATCCATTTAGTTGTGGCTTGTAAAATCTGATTTTTCCACCAGTGTATTCACTGGTGGTCAAGTGGAAAAATCAGGGTTAAAGAAAACTGACCCGATCCCGTAGGGCGAGAATGCCACCAGTCTATTGACTGGTGGTCGGTTTTCTTTTTACTAGCCAACCACCAAAACATTTATAAATATGTTCACTATACTGAATAAAAAAACGTTAATTTATTCACTATACTATATAAAAACACATAAAAATACTCACTATGATAAATAAAACACAATTATTAGAAATCTTGGAAGAATGGAATTTTTGGAAGAAAGAGTTAGATACAGGTAAAAAAAGAGACAAATATTTAGTGCAAAGCTTAAGTTTTTTAAAACCTAATGTTGTTTTGACTATTATTGGCTTGAGAAGGTCTGGAAAATCTTATTTGATGAAGCAGATTGCAAAAGAATTAACAGAAAGAGGAGTAGCTAAAGATGAAATTTTAATTGTTAACTTAGAAGATAGAAGATTTTTTGAGCGTGATATTAAGTTACTAGACCAAATTTTTGAGACGTATCTTGAAGTCTTGAAGCCAAAAACTAAACCTTATATCTTCTTAGATGAAATTCAGAAGATACCGCAATGGGAGCGCTGGGTTCGTACATTTCACGAGTTAAACAAGGCGAAAATAATTGTTTCTGGCTCCTCAGCTAAATTGCTTTATGGTGAACTGGCTACTGTTTTGACTGGTCGGCATTTAGATGTAGTTGTTTTTCCTTTAAGTTTTAAAGAATTCTTAATGTTTAAAGGTTTAGATATTAAAGATAAATTAGACTTAATAGCTAAAAGAATAGAAATAAAAGGATTTTTTAATGAGTATTTAGAATTTGGTGGTTTCCCAGAAGTAGTCTTAAACGAAGATAAAACACAATTGTTATTAACTTATTTTGATGATATTCTCACAAAAGATATTGAAAAAAGATATAATCTTAGAAAAACTGAAAAATTAAGGACTTTAGCCAGATTTTATCTAACAAATATATCTAATCCGATTTCTTTTAATTCATTAAAAAAATTTTTGGAGATTAGCCCAAATACTGTAGAAAAATTCTCTTCTTATCTAGAAGAAGCTTACTTGATTTTCTTTGTAAACAAATTTTCCTACAAACTAAAAGAACAGGAAAAAGCAGCTAGAAAGGTCTACTCTTCAGATATCGGATTAGCAAAAGCCATTGGGTTTAGGTTTACTGAAAATAAAGGGTTTGCAGCTGAGAACATAGTGGCTTTAGAGTTAAAAAGGAAACAAAGCCAAAATCTATCTATGGATATTTATTATTGGAGAGATTTGCAAGGCCATGAAGTTGATTTTCTAGTTAAAGAAGGTTTAAAAGTCACAAAACTATTTCAAGTTTGTTGGAATTTAGATAATTTCAAAACAAAAGAAAGAGAGATAAAAAGTTTAATTAAGGCAAGCAAAGAATTGAAAGTTAATAACTTGTTAATTATCACTGAAGATTATGAAAGTGAGGAAACAATAAACAAAAAGAAAATTAAATTTATACCTTTATGGAAGTGGCTGCTTGAAGAAGAGTGAGGTGGTGGTTTTAGGAGCCATACTATTTTTTCTTCCAGAAAAAGCCAGCTTTAGTCTCAATACGTTCTATCTTTGTAGAAACAGTTAAATCCATAAGAACCCTATATAATGCATGCCAATTGATAATTCACTTTTTTGTATTTTTACTATTGACGTCTTTTATTTCACTTTCGTGTTTTCTTCATGAACTCTTTGTATTCAGGATTAATTCTACAAAGCCGAATAGTATTTTGTCCAAACTTAACCTGCTCGCAGGAGACCATATTTAATTTCTCAGCAGCTTCAATATATCTCCCTGCTGTTTTTGGATGTATATTTAATTCTTTACCAATTGATGCGGGGGTCAATTTTTCCTTTTTATCTAAGCAATCCACGATTCCCTTTAAAATTGAATCTACTGTCTTCGATTTCATTTTTATACCAACCATAACATTATAATATCATTGCTTATATTTAAATCTTTTGTGAATAGTTAATTATTTAAACTTTAACTGCGTTCAACAAAAATATGACAATGCAAGTAGCTTTAAATGAAAAGAACTTTAATGAAATGGAAAAACGCCTTTTATATCAAGTTATGGAAGTTTCTAAATCCATGATTGAGTCGTTTAAATTTAGATTGATTTATGGCTTAAAAGTAACTCCAGAACAGAATCAACAAACTCTTAAAGCGTTACACAAATTTAGAGCCAAAAATTGGGATAACTCAGTGAGCAGAAAAGAAGCGTATAAAAAATATATGGCTTTGTATAATTAGCTTGTTCTTCCTTTCTTCATCCACCTCTTGATTTCTTTCTCTTTACTAAAGTCTCGTTCCGGGAGTGGAACTATGTTTAAACCTAATTCCACACAGGTTTTCAGGAATCCTCCATCACCAGAATGTACAAAGTTAATTCTCTCACGCAAGAAACCCCCAATTATAACAATGTCATTAATTCCTATTTTCAGTCTCTGATTATTATATTTTTGAACAACTTTCTGATTTGCCTCTTCAACTAGCTTTTCAAAAATATCATCTGAGTCTTTTCGTAGAACTTTCTGAAGATTAAATGTTAAAATGAGCTTCTTCAATGAGTCAATTGCCTCTTCTTTAGTAAACTTATGCTCATTAATCAAAACACCAATTGTTTCTGACCAAGACACTTCATGGTAAAAGAACAAATTTGGCGGAAAAGTGAAACCTCGCTGGCGAAACTCTTCAAATTCTGAATCAAAGCCAACGATAACATTAATGATAGTGCTAGTATCTAATCCATTTTTGATAAAGCCTTTCAATTTAGCCATTCCGCTCATGGCATATACTTCAACTACCTTTTTATTAGTCATTAGCCACTAATAATACTATTCTTTTATTTAAATCTTGCGCCAATTTTCTACTATGTTCTCGTGTAATCTTCCCGACATTTGGACTTCTCCATTTTATTCTATTAATATTATTTTTTCTGTCATGT
>JACQSP010000098.1 GCA_016205905.1 Candidatus Woesearchaeota archaeon | reverse complement strand
TAATTGTGTGATTGAGAACTGCATAAATAACCAATGTGATTACAAATATAGATATTTGTGTGACAACATAGAATGCTCAAAAGGAAAATATTGCGATGTTGATGGAGAATGCAAAGATTCTAACTCATCATCAAATGTGTGCTTATTCTGTGATAAGGACTTTACCATCTATAATTATAGTAGCTTTAGATGTCAAAATACACAAAATTTAACTTAAAAATAAAATGAAAAATCAAATCAACAAAAATTTAATAATTTACTTTTTGTTATTTGTACTTATTTTATTACTACTAGTACCTAAAGAAATGTTTGAGAAGCCAACTATTATAGGCGCTGTTTTGGCTCAAGTTCGTATTATAGTTAGAAATGCTCCGACATTTGACTTTAATTTGACAAATCAAACAATTAACCAAAGCTCTACTTTTGTGTTGGATGTTAATTGCTCTGATGCAGATTCAGGAGATGTAATTACTTATTATGATAATTTCACAGGATTTGAAATTAATAGCAGCACAGGCTTAATAAATCAAACAAGCTTTAATCAGACTTTTGTTAATGATAATACAATAAACATAAGCTGTAGCGATGGTTTATTTAATACAAGCCAGGTTTTTGTTTTAACAATACTAAATGTAAATAATGCGCCTGTGCTGAGTTCTATAGGGCCACAAATAGCTACGGAAAGTACATTATTTACATTGGATGTCGATGCCACTGATGAAGATGGCGACAATTTGACTTTTAGCGCATCAACTACACTTTTCACTATAAATCAAAACACTGGCTTAATAAATTTCACTCCTACATTAAGCCAAGTTGGAAATTACACAATAAACATCTCTGTTTTTGATAGCCAGCTTTATGATTATGAAGTTATTTCTTTTAGGATTGTAAGAGGGCCTTTTTGCGGTGATGGCTCTTGTGGAAGCACTGAATCATGCACTTCTTGCAGCTCTGATTGTGGGAGTTGTCCCAGTGCACCTGCTGCTGGCGAATCAGGAGCAGGAGAAGCCGGCGGTGGAGCCGAAGGTGGCGCTGCTGGTGCTGGTGGAGTTGCGCCAGCTTTAGGCCCTGCTAGAGCCCCTTACCACAGATGTGATGAAAAATGGGAATGCAGTGATTGGAGCGTATGCAGCTTAGATGACACTAAAACAAGAAAATGTAACGATGTTAACAAATGCAACACAAAGCAAAAAAAGCCTGCTGAAATAGCACAATGTGAGTACCAACCAACATGCAATGATGGCATTAAAAATGGAAATGAGGAGGGGATTGATTGCGGTGGCTCCTGTAATCCTTGCATAGTGCCAAATTGCTTTGATGGCATCAAAAATCAGGATGAAGAAGACATAGATTGTGGTGGACATTGTAAGCCATGTGAAATAAAGAAGTTTGCAAAAATTCCATTTATCGAATTGCCAACATTCATTAAGATTCCAAAGCATTTTCCATGGATTTTGGTTTTGTTTATCTCAAGCGTAATTGCTTTGACAGTCACAGGAGATCAAGTTTATGTCAGGCGCATCAGAAAAAAGGAGTTTGAAGATTACAGAAAAAGCATAACCAAGTATAGATTGTTAAGGAAAAAAATATACAAATTTGTAATTAATGCCTCAATTATTACTTTAATAAGTTCCCTATATATCTATGTGTTTAGTGATAATATTAACAATATGAAAAAATTTGCTTTTATCCCTATCGTTATTATATTGTTAGTGCCTATCGCAGTTTCTGCTTTTATGACTCATTACAGCTATCATGAATACAAAAAAAGAATGAAGGAAAAAAGGATGAAACAAACTCACAAAAGAGAGATATTGCAGCTCATTGATGTGGAAAATAAATTATTGGTTGATGTTGAGCAGAAGTTAAAGGATAGGATATATTCTCTAGCTTTGCAGCATAAAGTGGATAATTATCCAGCATTGTACAACGAAATAAATCAGATTTATGGTATTCTATCAAATTTGGAGAAAAGCAGAAAAAATAGAATAGATTCAACAAAAATGAGCTCAGACATCTTTAAAAAAATATCTGACTTAATAGAAAATCAAACATTGCTTAAAGCTTCCAAAGAATATCCGGAATTTATGTCAATTCTTAGAATTTTAGAATATATGCAGGACAATCTAAATATTAATACTTATGACAGCGAGCAAGAACTTTTGGATGAAATTAGAGAAGCATCTAAGCCCCATATGGTGACAGTTATAAAATCGAGCTTAAGTCTTGTTAAAATATATGATGAATTTGTTGATATCTATGAATATTTTATAAACAAACATGCTAACTTAGAAAAAATCGATAGAAGCATATCTTCGATAGAACGCTCATTTACAGAAAAAATAAAAGGAATCGCAAAAAAAGCTAGCTTATTGGAAATTATTCAAAAAGAGCCATATTTTGCGTCACTATACAACAGCTTGATTGAATTGTTCAACCATTACACAAAAAAGATGGAATTAAGCGCTAAGATTAAGGATTTGTAATTAGTTATCTATAAACTTTTTCGATAGCCATATTATGTGCGATAATGTAGTCCTTGACAAAGCTTTTCCAATCTGCCATGGATGCAGTTTTTCTTGCCTGCAGTTTGTTTATAATTCTATCTTCTTTTGAAAAATTGGCAAATCTAAACATAACATCAACAAGCTGATTCACAACATCATCTTCACTTATACCGAGGCGCTTTAGCACATAAATTCCAGGAGTATCAGATTGCATAGATTCTGCGCAGAAGTATCTTCCAAAACCAGCTAAATCAGTTGTTACGGAGGAAACCCCCAAAGCGCCCGCCTCTAGGGGAGTGTACCCCCACGGCTCGTAATAGCTTGGGAAAATTCCAAGATGGGAGCCCTGCATCGCCTCGTAATAGTTAAGATTAAGCAGGCCGTCTGCGCCACTTAAGTAAATTGGATAAAAGATTATCTTTACAGAGTCGTTTTCCTCATTTCGCAAGTTGGCGGCATTCAGCCCTTTCAGGATTTCATCATTCTCATTGTACAAGTCATGGGTTGCTATTGGCGGTTTGCCTTTTTTAACAAATCTAGACACCCTTATCTTCATCTCTGTCAGGAAATCGTCCTCAAACAATGTGTCGTTTGCTATTTTTTTGCCTGAGATAAAAGAGTGTATTACATTCTTTTCAACATCGCCCATTACTTCTTCCAATGCATCCTTTACGTCTTGGAATAATGTCTTATTTTCAAGAATCTCCCGCTTTATGTTCCTAATATCAGCAGGCACCCATATAAAAGCTATTATAGTTTTCTTTGTTTTTTCCTGCTTCATCTTTTCATTCAGCTTGCCAAGCGCTTTGATGTAAATGTCTATGCCTTTGTCATGGAATTCATACCTGCCTGCAAGAAAATAAATTAAAGTATCTTTTGGATCAAAAGTGTAATATGGAAAGAAGTAATAAAGCATGAATTCCCTTATCCTGTCACGCTGTATCCTATGCTTTATAATTATTTCTTCAAATGATGGAAATTTGCTTATGTCCAAACCATTTGGCAACAATACATCAGGCTTTTTCTTCATTAGATAAGAAGCCTCCATTCCTGTTATCTCGCTTACTGTCGTGAACATGTCGGCAAAGGCAGCAGAATTCTTCTCGACAAGGTGCTTGGCTTCTATGTTGTATTTGTAAACTTCTTGGTCAGGGTTTATTTTGTTCCACACATTGTACAAATCAACATTAGAGCTTGCTAAAGTTCTTCCAAGTATGGTGGCATGGGTTGTGAATACAGTTGCCACTTTTACATTTTTCTTTTTCAGGTACAAAAGTCCTGCTCCAGAAAGCCATTCATGGAAATGAGCCACAATTTTTTTATCTGATGCACATTTGGATAATTTTTCAATCAGCATTCCAACAGTGTAAGCCCATATAACAGGCTCTTCATAGTCATGATGTGCTCTTAGCGAATCTACTTTGTACCACTCCCAAAGTTCGCGCTTTATATCATTAACTTTATGTTCGTAATTCACAAAGTCGATAAGAATAACATAGGGGTTACCTTCACTAAGCCATTTTCCAAAGTGGCATATTATTCCAACCTTCTTTAATTCCTCAAAAGGAGCCTTGCAAAATTCAATCGGCATCTCTTCATGGAAATCAGCAAGCGCTTTCGAAGAAAAATAAGGACCTATCATAAAATAATTATTGCCATACGCCTCAACCATCTTAGATGCTTTTGACTTGACAACTGTGTATATTCCGCCTACCTTGTTGCATACTTCCCAAGAAACTTCAAATACAATATCAGCCTTTTTTTCCATTC
>JACQSP010000114.1 GCA_016205905.1 Candidatus Woesearchaeota archaeon | reverse complement strand
TATTTATTATCATATAAGCATTATCAAATAAGCATTGAGGTTTTAGTATAATGGAAAAAGTTAATGAGATGTTAAAAAAAGTAGTATTAGAATACCTTCCAACACCTGAAGAAGAAAACAAAATCAAGCTTAAGATAGATGAATTCATAACCATTCTTAACAATTCAGCAAAGAAGAGCAACTTCAAGATAGAAATTACATTAGGAGGCAGCGCAGCAAAAGGAACTTTCTTGAAAAAAGACTTTGATGTTGATGTATTCGTAAGATTTGATTATGGCTATAAAGACAAAGACCTTTCGGAAATGTTAGAAACTATACTAAAAACGGCAATTATCCCAAAAAACACCTCTTCGTTAAAAATTACACGTCTTCACGGCTCAAGAGACTATTTTCAGGTAAAACATAAAGGAATATATTATGAAATTATTCCTGTTCTGTACGTTACAGAGCCAAAAAAAGCAATGAATGTCACTGACATGAGCCCTTTGCATGTTGCATGGCTTAAAACCCACCTTAATGAGAACAAAAAGATTCGTCAGGAAATTTTATTAACAAAATTATTCTGCAAAGCACAGGGATGTTACGGCGCAGAATCTTATATACAAGGTTTCTCTGGCCATGTTTTGGATATTCTTATTGTCAACTACAGATCTTTTTTAAACTTATTAAACGCATCGCAGAAATGGAAGCAGTTTGATGTAATTGACGTCGAGAAACATGGCACCTCAAACAGGCTTAATCACTCAAAGATATCACCATTGATATTAATTGATCCGCTTCAGCCAGACAGAAATGCAGCTGCAGCTTTAAGCGCAGAAAAATTTGAGCTGTTCAAACAGAAGGCAAAAGACTTTTTGGCAAACCCTTCACATGGCTTTTTTGTGAAAAAAGATTACTCGTTGGGGGATTTGAAAAAACTAAAAACTAAATTAGCTTCATCAAGGTTAATCTTCTTAACGGTTAAAGCATTGGAAGGAAAAGAGGATATTGTCGGCGCAAAACTATTAAAGTCATACACATACATTCTTAAATCTCTGCAATTGAATGAATTCAGGGTAACAACCTCTGGCTGGAAATGGGACAAGGCAAAAAAAGCAGAATTTTGGTTTGTCGTCAAGGAATATCAATTAAGTGATACTACTTTAAGGATGGGCCCACCTGTAAAAGAAACCCGTTCTGTTGAAGCATTTAAAGCAAAACATCCTGATGCCTTTGTCAAAGACAATCGGTTATATGCCAATGTTAAAAGGCAATTTAGGACATCAGAAGATTTGATATATTCATTGATTAAAGATGAGTATGTCTCTGAAAAGGTAGATGGTATTAACTTGAAATTGTTTTAAATACTAGTATTCCCAAAACATTTATAATTATCGCAAATAATTATAATTATATCCTTAGAAATAGACTCATTAAACGTTAAGTAATTTGTGCGGGTTAACCATGAACTTTATGAAAAAAAAGAATATCATTCAGTTAAGTCTTATCTTTGTCACAGTTATCGCCCTAATTATCAGCATATTTTTTGATAATAAAGTAAACGAAAAGATATTAACATTTCACACACCTTTTTTCGATTCTTTTTTCGCTGTAATCAGCAATTTTTACCTGCTTTTGTTTGTATTATTTATTCTTACAAGCATTCTCATGTACATCGAGAAAAAGCGGGAAGGTATCCTGCCGCTGTGGGTGTCGCTGTTTGCCACGCTGGTTATAGTGACAATATTAAAATTATTAATTGCACGCGAAAGGCCTTTGCCAGAGATAGACTTTACATTGATTGCCTACTCATTCCCAAGCCTTCATGCAGCAGTGTCTTTCGCAGTTGTGCCAATTTTAGACAGGGAATTCCCCAAGCTTAAATATTTGTGGGTGATAATTGGAATACTGGTTGCCATAAGTAGAGTTTATCTCCAATTGCATTATGTCAGCGACGTTATTGCAGGAGCGCTTATTGGATATGTTATTGGTCTTACAACTTACTATTTCAATCAGAAATATTTTTATAAAATAAAATGGTGAATCTATAGTAAGTGAAGCAAATAAACAAACAAAACCAGCAAAGCAAAAAAATAAACGGAATGGGGGATAGTTATGGAAAAACTTTATGAAAAATCAGAGACAGGTTGCTGCCTGAGATTTGATCCAAAGCCATGGGACAAAAAAGTCGTTATTTTTAAGAATAAATTATTCCTTAAAGATAAATTGAAGTGTTTTTTTCATATTCCGCTAAACTTTGGAAAGGTTATGATAAAGAATATGGGGATGATTAAGGAAGCTGATGCTCTTGCAGTTAAACCTGTTCTACTTTATGACGATACATCCCTTTGGAGTACTGATATTTATATTGCAGTTAAAAAGAATGTGCCTAATGCTGAGATGGCAAAGATATCAGGAAAATTTATGAGCAAAGTATATGAAGGTTCTTTTAATAATATCGGCAAGTGGATAAAAGATATGAAAGAATATGTTAAATCAGAAGGAGTTCCTATTAAAAAATTATATTTGTTTTACACAACATGCCCAAAATGCGCAAAATTCTACGGCAAAAATTATGTTGTGATCTTGGCAAAGATTTAAATGTTTGGCAGAGATATAAATGAGATTTATAAGTTAAGATTGCTGATTAAACTACAACTACACAATAAAATGATAAAATCATTTGAACTACAATGATAAAGCATTTTGAACTAAGAAGAAACATTTTTCATCTTTTTTATGGTTTAACATATGTTTTGCTCATTTATTTTAATATATTCCATCTAATTCATTTGTTAGTGTTATTGTTAATAGGCACAATTATTGCATTGGCATCATTAAAATACAAACTGCCATTTATCAGCTGGTTTTTAGAGAAATTTGAAAGGCCAGATACTTTCCCAGGCAAAGGCGCGCTTACGTTTCTTGTAGGTGTTATCTTTGCAGTCGCATTGTTTGACAAGTCCATTGCTCTTGCAGCCATTGCAATATTAACAGTGGGTGATTCTTTTTCGCATATTGTAGGCAGGTTTTACGGAAAAATAAAGAATCCTTTAAATTCCCTTAGATTTCTCGAAGGAACACTGATTGGGGCATTATGTGCATCTTTTGGAGCAATGCTCTTTGTATCTCCAATAAAGGCATTCATTGCCTCGTTTATTGCAATGATTGTTGAGGCAGTTGACATAAAATTATTAATCAATGGCTGGGCAAAGAGATGGGTGTTTGATGTAATTCTGGATGATAATGTAATTGTGCCGTTGGTTGCTGGGGTTGTTTTGTCAGTTTTGTGATTATATTTTTATAATTAAAGGTATTTTGTCTGTTTTACAATCAAAAACAATAAATACCAGCAAGTATTTAAGATAACAAACCAGCAGAATCAATCACCAAAAGAGGTAATCCCTATGAAAATAACAATAGACACAAAAAACGATTCAAAAGAAGAGATACTTAAAGCCATTGAGCTTATTCATCATATAATACATAATCCTTATTCAAATTCTTCATCTGATAATCCTTCTAACATTTATTCAGATTATTCTAATGCAAATGATGCTTTTAATTTTTCATCTAATTCTCAGCCTCAAGCAAACACAGGTCAATCGAGAGAATTTGATATTCCGGGATTAGGTATGAATGACACATCTACTAACAATAATATTCCTCTAAATAATAATCTAAATAATTCAAATATTTCAAATTCTTCTAATTACACTAATTCTTCTAATACTCCAAATATTCAATTCAGTAATTATCCGAACACCCAAAACAATAATTATCCAAATACCCCAAATACCCAAAATGTTCAAAATCCTCAGCCAACAGTATATAATGCAGCGTCTAATTCTAATCAGCCGCTTGAAAGGCCAGTGCAGCAAATAACGCCGTTTAATGCGCTCTTTGGAGAATTGCAGACATCTAATTTAACCCAACAAAACCCGCAGAATCAATATGCACAGAATCAACAAGCTCAACAAAGCATCATTGTTAATTCATTCGAAAAAGAAACCATTGCTAAGCCATCAACAGAGCTCAAAAGAGAAAAGCCAAAATTCAGTGTAATGGGCTTTGAGGCGTATTGAGGTTACGATTTTCGTATTTGTTTAGTAGATTTCAGCTTATTTTCTATTTCTTAGCTGTTTTTTTCCGCTCACAACCCGTTTGTGGGCGCAGCCACCGTCTCACTATTTAACCTGTTTGTCGTAAGTCGTTTGTCGTTAGTCGTACACGGAAAAACGTAAAAAACAGCTGACGACAAACGACCTCCGGC
>JACQSP010000097.1 GCA_016205905.1 Candidatus Woesearchaeota archaeon | reverse complement strand
GTACAACATTAAAACCATCTTCTCACCTTACAAGCATATATACTAAAAGTCCTTGAGGTTCGAACAAAAATCAAGGACTTTTATATATCTCGGGAATCAGAGATTCCTGAGAATTTAGAAAGCTTTGCTTTCCAACTTACAAATGGAATTAGTTTGTTCAAAAACTAATTCCATTTAGTATACATTAAATATCTTTACAAGCATACATCAAATATCTTTTTCGCAATCTTTTCAATTTCTGCCTGTGAAACTTTATTTTTGCCAGTTTTGATTTTGAATATCAGCTCGCCATAACCATGAACAACAACTTCAACGCCGTCAACACTAAGCACCAAAGCAATTCCTGCATCACTGACAATATTAAACTTTTCCTTAAGATTTTTCAAATTAAGATTTTGCCGTTTATTAAGTTTTGCCTTGCAGCTTTGCTTGGTCTTGCACGAAGTTATGGTGAATAAGTCATTCATTTGCAGGAAGAGAAGAATTCTAGTATTTATGTATTCTGTTTTTTATTTTAAGTTTATGTATACTAAAAGTGCAAAATCAGATAGGGAAAAGATTACTGAAAACCTACTTTTAGTTTATTATGTTTCTCTACAAATTTGGCAATTTCATCATCTCTTCTGGCTATGATGTTTATATCTGATCTTGCACGTATGAACGCATCTGCTTTTATATAATCATCTGCAGTTACCTCAAGTGGCTCTGATGTTTGTTGTTGAGAAGAAAACTTGCCAAAAATTCGCCTAGCTGCCTGAACCCCTGCTTCATTAACAAGATTAACCAGCATTCTGGGTGTAAAACCAATGGAAGTTGCTGCAATTTCATCTATACAAACATTATCTGCTAAAGCTTGTCCTCGTTTTTCCACGTGAACAGATAAGATTTTTGCGATAACTGCTTGTTCTTTTGGAATAGGGACATGAAACATATAACTTATTCTTCCAAATTCCAAGAACCGTGGATCAATGTCTTCAGGATTATTTGTAGAGCCAGATATTCTTATGCCGAAATCTTTGGAGACACCCTGCAGGTTATTAAGCAAAGTTGACTGCGCAACTGCCATTTCTTTTGAGCCACCAAAATCTTTAAGAAATGCTGCTTCCAAATCATCACACCATAACATTGGCTTAAAGCCATATCTTCGATTTAAATCACGAATGCCGCTAAAGAAAGTATCCATATTTTTGTCAGACAAATAAGATGCTTCTAATAATTCTTTTACATTGAGAGGAATAAAAACAACATCTTCAAGCAGATTATCCCAAAGCAAGCTTGAAGCAATTGAACTTTTGCCTGTACCAGGTACACCAACTAATAAAACAGACTCATTAGTTACCCCTAATGTTTTGGCTTCCTGCGGCCGAATAGTTGCAAAAAACTGCCTGAATTTAATGTCTTCTATTAAGTCTTCTAGACCAACAACTTCTTCCTGCCTTACTTGTTCTTTATTTCGCCTAGCCAATTGTTTTTGCGCCAAAGAAAGCGCCTTGTACCTGTCAAACGAATCATAAGAGCCGTTCAAGGCGACACTAATTCTTAATGCAGTATCTATAAATTCTATTTCTTTGCAATCTGCTAGTCTTAGATCAATAATGAATTTTCCGTCGCTGTAAAACCAATAATTATCACCTCTGCCTTTCATCTGCTCTTTTGCAGATTTAACAGATGAGTAACTCTTTGCAACCCATAATATTTTATCTTCTCTGCTTAAGTCATATATGTCATGGATACCATTAGAATCTAAATATAAAGGAAAACCCCTTATCTTTCCAGTAGAGTGCCCATCAAATCCCACAAATTTTGCTGGAAGTGCTCTTTTTCTTATATATTTGTTTCTGGAAGTAAGCTTATCGTCATCAAGCACAGATTCACTAAAAATTTTTTCCAGTCTTTTGTATAATGCTTCACTTAAATGGTCTAATTGCCAATAAACAGCCAATCTTGGCTTCTCAGGCCTGTTTTTCCTGTCCCAAATACAAAGCTCAACTTGTTTTTTATATTCAACTGCAGGCATAACACCATTAAATGCTTGAACTAAATTAGAAAGAATGTCCTCTATTTCATTTCTTTGAGAGGCAACGACATAATGAAAATCAGTGTAAACTGGATTAATGTATGAAAACATAGTCTTGGGAATCTGTAATGAATATAAATGCATTATTGTTCTTAAGTATATTTAAAGCTCTTTTTAGTAAGTAAATAGTCTGCCAGTCAGCTTTGGCGAAAACCCGAAAGGTAATATACAGCAGAATCGCTGTGTGGATTGAATGTTTTCGCTTCCTTCATAATCTTACGAGACACAATAGCAAAGCTGACAAATTGGAGGCAGACTATTTACTTACTCTTTTTAACAAACTTTTTATATATGAAGGAATCTTATGAAAATATGCAAAAAAAAGAGCAAAATACCAAAAAAGAGAAAAAAGAGTTGTATGAAGAGAATAAAGGCATGTATGAAAGTAAAAAAGAAATCACATTAAGAAAAGAGATGAAAAAAGAAGACAAAATAAAAGAAGGCAGCTTAAAAAAAGGATATAATTTAACTAGTATAAAAAGTAAAGCAGTTCTAAGTCTTAAAAGAGTTTTAACTATTTTCAAAGAAACAACATTTTACACCACATTCAAACTATTCATCTCAGCTCCAAAAAACATATTGCTCATGTTTCTTGTTGATTTCATTTTTCTTTCATTAATAATGCTGATTAATGTTGCATTTAATTATATGTTCACCAAAATAAGTATTGCTTCTAGGCTAATTCTCCTGATAATTATACCAGTTGCAGTAATAAATCTGGTTATTCTGATTTTAGTTTATACATTTGCAAAAAAAAAGATGCTGGATATTATGTTCAGCTACAAAAACAAGATATCATTTGAAACTCAGTATTTAAAAAAATTTTATTTTACTAATTTTATTGTTTATTTCATTG
>JACQSP010000100.1 GCA_016205905.1 Candidatus Woesearchaeota archaeon | reverse complement strand
TATATTGGTTTACTAGATAAAGAATCTATTGAAGGATTGGTAAGAGTTACAGCCCTGCTGAATGATTTTAAGAAAACTGGAGGAAATTCGAAATCTGAAGAAATTATGTTTTTAATTGAAGGCCTATGTGATAAATTGATATAGGCATCATACAAAATTAATAAAGGTGTGATATAATATCGTGATGTGTGATACTAGATAGTACGTCATTAATAACAATTGAAACTTTATTTGTAGTGGTTTCGGGGCTATTTCTAATTTTTTATGTAGGTAAACTACGTTCTGTAATTATTCAAGAAAGGACTGCTGGAGAAATTATCTCATCTATTGTTAATTCTCTCGAAAAGAAGATTTATGAAAAGGATGAAAGAATAGGGGATTTGTTATTTAGAATAGATCTCTTGGAATCAAAAATGGTTTCGTCTACCAGAAAACAAATAAAAACTGAGAGTGCGGAGGGTGAACCGCCTAGAGTTATACCTTTTAATGTGATGGCTAGTGATGTCACATCTACAGAGATTACTGTATTGCGATTACTTTTGAATGGGGCCAAGCCGCCAAAGGAGATTCAAAAAGAGTTAGGTAAATCAAGAGAACATGTAACGCGGTTAATGAAAAGGTTGTTTGAGAAAGGTTATGTATCAAGGAATCAGAATCAGAGACCATTTGTTTATGATTTAACAAACGCTGGAAAGGACTTGATCATTGGTTCAAGATGATTCTGGTTTTTCGGTATACCCAATTATTCCCGAGACGTTCTCTTTTAACATGACCTTTCTCAAACAATCTGGCAAGATATGTAGAAACAGTGCTAAGTTTCATCGGGGTGTTATAATGGTCCTCATAGGCTTCAAGTAAATCATTTGATGTAAAACTACCTAATTCAAATTTGTCCTCAATTAATTTCAATGTTTTATTGAAGGTTGTATCCAATGATAGTTTAACGGGTTGTTCTGGGTCTGTTCGCTCGAACTCGTCAAAAAAAACCATGATTTTATTTAATTTTTCCTTTGAGAAACTACCCTCAAGTGAGATGGTATATTTGCTACCGCCATGATCCCGAAACTCTATTTTAACCCTTCTTTCGGGCATATTCGTTCACAGCTAATGCTAGTTTTGTATAAGTTGTGAAGGTGTGAATATGTGAACTATAATGTCAAAAATATGAGAGTGTGTATATGGTAAATTACTGCGACATTTTAAACATAATCTTGTGAACTGGTGTGGATTAGTATTCAATTAATGTTTCCAGTGGAAACGATGGGGGATTAAATTATGCAGAACAGTTGTTAATAGGTTATTCTGGTTCCAATGGAAATAAAGGGGGCGGAATTTAGGGTTGTGTCACCCTTATGACAGGTGTCGTTCACAGTTTCATAAGTCCCGGGCCAAACTTTCTCCTGCAGTTTATGTGGTTCTACTTATGGTTTCAGTGTATATTTAATTAAACTGATAGAATTCACGATATAGTAAATTTTATTAAACAAAGATAGATATGAGTGAAACAAACTAAACTAGAGCGAGCTAGTAATTAATTATAATATTTCATCATGCTGAACTAGTAATTAACTTCCAGTGGAAAACTAGCCCCACCCACTTAAGTGAAACCTCTTATAATTAGTCAATTTGATATACATCCACAAAATAGATGGCCTAAAAATGGCAGCAAGTAATGACGTGTTAGACAACATATTCAACAGAGCTTTATCTGGAACAACTATATTCAAAAACAGAAACGTATTAAGATCTGAATATATACCTCCAAAACTACCATTTAGAGATAACCAAATTACATCTATAGCAGAAATTCTTTCGCCTGTACTTCATGACTCTAAATGTTCCAATCTACTTCTTTATGGAAAAACAGGTACTGGAAAAACCGCTACTGCTAAATATGTCCTTCAAAGATTTCAAGAAACAGCAAACAAACACGATAAGAACATCGTGCTAGCATATTCAAATGCCAGACTTGCATCAAGCGAATACAGAGTTTTAGTAGATTTAGGACAATCACTGAACC
>JACQSP010000096.1 GCA_016205905.1 Candidatus Woesearchaeota archaeon | reverse complement strand
CGATGATAACATCGTAATTGTTCCCTCTTACCTTCTACTTCTTACCTTTTACCTTTTTTTCATAAGACGATGGACTGCATCCTCGGAACTAGACAAAAAACATTTATTTCATAAAAGTAAAAAACTAAAAATTTATCCAAAAAAGTAAAGAACTAAGAAATAAATTTTACTTAAATAATTTCACCTTATTTCTTTGCTGAATTTTTCAAGAAAGGTTTCATTTTCTTTCTGCAGTCTTTTGCATGCTTCTTGTATAGCTTTTTGCGGTGTTTTTCCTTTTGTTTCTATTGTTAATCTTGGAACACCAACCTGAGGATGCTCAATATGATATCCAGAAATTGCAACATCTTTGTCTTTCCATAATTCTTTTCTTAAAGAACTGCATAATGCGTGGCCTTCTCCCTTAATATCCATTACTAACTTGTTTTTTGCTGATTCAATAATCTTTATCTCCATTTTGTCACCTTTAATAAGAAACTTTTATTAAGAAATTATAAGGTTATTTATAAAGTTTTTTAGTGTGATTGGTTCTGTGTTATCGTTTAGAGTATTATCTCTTATAATCTCAATCTAATCTTAATCTGTAAAAAAGAAAAAATAGGGAAATAGAAGACCCTCACGCAATAGCCTAAAACTTTGCTGCCTCGCTACTTTTTGGCGTCTCTGTTGTGAATATGATGTTTCTATGATGTCTCGCTAGTTAGTTTACTAGTTCTTCTGTGTCATCTGCATGAGGGCCAACTATTGGGTTTCTCACCTCTTTCTCCCAACACTTTTTATCTATTTATACTTGGTTTCCCACTATACTAACGTACAATTGTGGGAAGGGGTATACATTAATGTATACTAAGATACAACATGTATATAAATGTTTTGGTTTTTCTGAGGTTTACACACAAACTAACGAAAAAGGTTAAATACAGCTAACAAAAATCCAACTCCCAAATCAGCGAAAAGATTATAATCTTAAACAATTATTAGCTTCAAATGCGCTACAAACAACTGAAAAATGGATATTTAATCAGAATAATGAAAGACGAAGAGCTTATTACAGAATTAACTAATTTCTGCAAAGAAAAACTCATTTCAGGAGCATCATTAACAGGCATTGGTGGTGTGAGTAAATGCGAGATAGTATACTTTTCTATGGAAACAACCCAATATTCTGGCAAGACCTTTAATGAGCAGCTTGAATTATTGAGTATTACAGGCAATATAACCATCGTCAACAAACAGCCGTTTGTTCATGCGCATGTTGTTCTTGGTGATAAGAACATGAAAACCTATGGTGGCCATTTAAAAAGCGCAATTATCTGCCCAACAGCTGAAATAATAATTACTGAATTATTTGACGAAAAAGAATCTAAACTTAAGATTGAAAGAAAAAAAGATGAAATAAGTGGATTGAATTTGATGGAACTGTGAGTGTTTGAACCTATTTGTGTTTTATTATACTTGTACTTTGTTATTCGTGTGCCTTATTGTTTTCTGTAACCAAACTTTTTATTGTATGTTTTATGATCAATTATGTCTATAACTAACGCAACGATTATTATATCTATTTCCTCCTCTTTTTCGCTTTCTTTAAGAGTATAAATCATTCTCCAAAAACAAGGAAGTTCTACTCTGAATAAGTTTTTCACATCATATTTTATGAAATATTCTTGTGGTATAAGTTGTTTAGCTATTGGATTTCCATAATGAGAATCCATTTTAATAAATTCTACCTTTTGGTCAACTGCTTTAAGTATCATTCTTTCTTTCTTCGAGATGTTAGCCTTTCTAAATAGATCTTGGTAAATACTTTCCGCTTCCTCTGAAAAAAGCACTTTTATTCTTCTACACATAAATAAAAAGTATAATTTTAGAGGTTAATAAATATTTGTTAAATTTTTCCGCAAAATCTCCGGCGTGAGACAAAAAATATTCAAAGAAAAACCGAAAATTTTTCAGTGCTCAAAACCATTTTCTATTGCTTTCTTAAGCTTCAATGAAGGATTATGTATCCAAGTTATGCCTTTAACACCAATATAAATTTTATTGCTTTTGTCAAGATAATCTACTATTTCTTTTAATGTATTATGATTTACTTTTTTAGGCAGGGCTCTTTTTAATTCAGCAAAGGTCATCACACTTCCTGGCATATTTTCTAATGCTTTTTCTACCATAAGAATTGTTTTTAATGTTGGCATATGCAATAGTTTTGTTTGGATGTTTTTTTCATTCATGTTTATCACTTCCACACATTTAATACAGATTTGTAACAAAAAGTTATCAACTAATAACTATTAGATACTAACTAGTATATAAATCTTTTGGTTTTGGACTTGTTTTTCATACAGATGACTATTTTATAATAGTAACAATCAAAAAATTTATATATCACTTCTATCTTTAGGCTTCTCAGGTGAATAAACACATGCATGAACTTTGGTTTAATGATAAATGGAAAGAGTTTAAGGAAACAACCCTTTTGACTCCAGAAAATTATGAAGAAAACATTGCTAGATTTAGGCGATATTCTAAAAGAGCTAGTGGAAGAGTATTACGTCTAGAGGTTAGTAAACCATTAAGCAGAGTGGGCCAATTAGGTGATATGGTTCAGGGCAAAGAGCAAAAAGATTTCTATTTTAGGTCTGGAGCAGGTGTTTTAGATGCTCTTGCTGAGAAATTAGTTATGGCAGAAGCAGGATATCTTTTGGAAAAAGAAGTAAATCCATTGGAGCATATTGCTGCAACAACAACACCTGCGGGTATGGCAGCGATTTATGCAGTTGCGATGGAATTAGTGAGGCATATGCCTATTAAAGAAAGAAAAGGCAAAAGATTTCTTCAGGGAAAAACAGTTTATACACATACAAATAATGTTCTCGGCGAGAGAATGCAGGAGATGGGGCTTGAAGCAGCAATTAAGATTGATACTACTTTGCCAGAAAATGTTGAATCTGCATTAAGAGAAAACAGAGAAAAGATTATAGGAATTTTTTATGAGCCTGTTACTAATCCTTTGATTGAATATACTGATACAAGAGTAATTCATCAAATAGCAAAAGAATATTGTATTCCTGTTATTGTTGACAACACATTTTTGACGCCGTATCTTCAACAACCATTTAGAATGGGCGCAGATATAATTGTTCATAGCATGACTAAATACATGAATGGAGAAGGTGATATGCTGGGCGGGGCAGTAATTGGTTCAAAAGAATTTATAGATAGTTTGAGAGGATGGCAAACAACAACAGGATGTGTCATTCAATCACCATCACTTGCCTTGTTATTGCATGACAGGCTGGCAATGCTTTCTGAAAGAATGAAGATTCATGTTGAAAATGCTGAAAAGATAGCAGATTATCTTAAAGACTCAAAATATGTTCAAAGTGTATATCATCCAAACTTAAGAAGAAATACCAGAGGTGGCTCACCAGGAGCAGTAATTTCTTTTATAATGGCAGGAGAAGATGCAGATGAACAAACAAGAAGAGAAGCTGCATTGATGCAATATTTTATTGATAACCCTGGAACAATATTATATCAAGTTAGCCTTGGTGACAGGGAACATTTAATGATAGGAGAGACAACATTAGGTACAGGAAAAAGTGAACTGCCCGCAGGACTAGTAAGGTTTGCTGTCGGAAGAGAGCCAAAAGCAAGTGAAGTAATTGAGTTCTTAAAAAAAGCGTTTGAGCATGTTTATAAAAAGTGAGTGTGTTGATTAAATGTTATTGGTTAATTTTATATACTTTTAATTGTTTTCTTTAATAAACAATCTAATCAATAATAACTAAAATGGAAAACTATCAACGATACAGCAAATTTGTAGAAGACTGGAAAAAGGCCAGATTTCCCGCTAGGCCAAGCGAAGAAGAAATGCCAATTTTGGATAGATTAATGCGCGGTATTGAAATAAACGAAGTAAAAGATGACGTGAAAGGTAAAAAGAAAGGTACATTAAATTATAATCAAGGAAAAAAACTATTAATTCTTGGCGCAACACCAGAGTTTCGTGATTTAGGATTCAAACTTAAACTGAAAGTAACTTGCGCAGATATAAACATAGATATGCTCGAAGGTATGAAACAGCTGATGGAGTTCCCAAACAGCGAAGAGGTGCTGGTAAAATGCGACTGGCTAAACATGCCGTTTGAAGACAATTCTTTTGATTTGGTGTTTGCAGAGCAGTCAATCAATATAATTGAGGTTGAGCATTTTGATGATTTCTTGAGAGAGGCAAAAAGAGTTCTAAAAGATAAGGGTATTTTTGTACTAAAAGCTATTGTACTGCTGGATGAAAATGAAGAAAACATTTTAAAGAAAGCAAGGGAACAGAAAAGGGATATTATTTACATTTATGATAAAGTCTGTAACATGCCAAAACATTATATAAATAATGTGCGAAGCCATAAGGATGTTTCCAAATATTTTTCTGGGTTGATTAAACAAGGAAAGATAAGCCAAGCAGAATATGATAAATTCATTCATCATTTTGGCGCAATATGCAATGCAGACCTTAAACTGCACGCATTATTAAAAGAAGAATTTGAAAAGATATTAAAAACCCATTTCAGGATAAGGGAAATATTATATGGAAAAGATTTTGAAAAGCATTCTCTCCATCCGATTTATGTGCTGGAAAAATGAATAAACAAATAAAGGTATTTGTTTGGCTGAGATCATATTTCTTAATTTCTTTCTTCTGCTTCCTTCATGTTATAAGCTCTTAACTCGTTCTAGGGACGCAGTCCACCGTCACATGAAACTGTTTAAAAGCTTGAAAGTCTGAAAGCTCGAAAGTTATCTGCGCAAAGCGCACTTTCAAGCTGTCAAGCTTTCTAACTTTCAAACATTTTTTGTGAGACGTGTGGCT
>JACQSP010000095.1 GCA_016205905.1 Candidatus Woesearchaeota archaeon | reverse complement strand
CTTTCATAGCGGTGGATTTTAACATCTGTATCAATATTGTTAAAGTCCAATTGTTAACAATTGAGTAACGCAATTTAAGGAGGGAATTTATCATGGCTAAAATAAAAGTTTATTCAACACCAACATGCCCCTATTGCCACATGGCTAAGGATTTTTTAAGGACAAAAGGTGTGGATTTTGAAGATATTGACGTCTCAACTGACAGAATGGCAGCGCAGGATATGGTCCAAAAAACCGGACAAATGGGTGTTCCTGTCATTGATATCAATGGTAAGATTATTGTTGGCTTTGACAAGCAGGCAATTGAAAAAGAGCTGAAGAAAGTAGAGATCTTTCCAAGGACAGTGAGAGAAAGAACATAGAAATGTCAGAAACTTTCCACTAGTCTATGACTAGTGGCTGAAAGCCAATCTTAATTCAGATTGTGGAAAGTTTCTGAGCATGCTCAAAAACCACACAGATGGGTAAATGGTTTTAGAGGCGTAAGCCTTTCATGCCACCCATCTTTGATGGGTGGTTTTTGACATATCGGATTGTTTGGAGTGATATAACATGACAGAACTAAACCAAGTCTATAAATGCAATGTCTGCGGGAATATGGTTGAGGTTGTAAATGCAAGTGGTGGAACTCTTGTTTGCTGCGGGCAACCAATGCAATTATTAAGAGAGAACACAACTGATGCTTCCCAGGAAAAACATGTTCCGGTCATAGAAAAAACAAAAAATGGGGTTAAAGTTAAAGTAGGGAGTATCGCGCATCCCATGGAAGAAAAGCATTATATCCAATGGATAGAGATTATTGCAGACGGCAAAGTTTACAGAAAATATCTCAAGCCAGGAGATAAGCCAGAAGCTGAATTTTGTACCTCTGCAAAAACAATTGTTGCAAGAGAATACTGCAATTTACATGGATTATGGAAAGCATAACTTTTTATCTTAATTAATTATTTACTTACTACACAGTTATTGCTTATTATTATCTCCATGAGAATAGATTATTGTAAAAAATGGGCAAAAAACAAATAGATGATAAAACAAAACAAACCTTAATCATTTTTCAAAAAAATGAGGTTACTGAGTATTACGTCTACAAATATCTTTCTAATTTAGAAAAAGGGAAAAACAAAAAAATTCTTGAACACATTTCTAATGATGAGTTAATGCATTATTATGTCTGGAAAACCTATACTAAAATCGATGTACCTTACAGCAAATTAAAATTGTGGTGGTATATTCTGCTCGCCAAACTATTCGGCATCACTTTTGCCTTAAAATTAATGGAGACAGGCGAAGAAGAAGCTCAGCAGGTATATGAAAACCTAATAAAAACACTGCCTGAAACAAAATCTATCCTGCACGATGAGGACAGGCATGAGCAGGAGCTATTAAAATTAATTGATGAGGAAAAACTTAATTATATTGGCTCTATGATTCTTGGTGTTAGTGATGCATTGGTTGAGCTTACTGGCGCTATTGCGGGGTTAACATTTGCCTTGTCCAGCATAAAAATGGTTGGCATAGCAGCATCTGTTACAGGAATAGCAGCTTCATTGTCAATGGCATCATCTTCTTACTTGTCAATAAAATCTGACAATAAGCCTGATGGTAAATCTGAAGCCGCTAAGACTGAGAAAAATCCGTTAAAAGCTTCTTTATACACAGGAGTTGCCTATATTCTTGCTGTTTTTGTGCTTGTTTTCCCCTATTTTATTGTTTCAACACCAATTGTTGCATTGGTATGGACATTTATAAATGCGTTAATTATAATCTTTTTTTTCACTTACTTTATTTCTGTTGTAAAAAGCGTTTCGTTTATAAAACGATTTTTTGAGATGGCTCTAATCTGCTTGTCTGTTGCAGGAATATCATTTTTAGTTGGTGTTGCATTAAGGTTAATTTTTAATGTTAATATATGATTTATCACTATTATTATAATAACCTATAAACAAAATATCTATAACTTATGGACAAATTATCTAAATCTATAGAACAATTGAAACATAATGAAGTCGGCAAATTAATAGTTTCACGATTAAATCAATTTTCCTTATTGAGAAAAAGAAATATCACTGAAATATTCAAAGAGCTTTGTTTCTGCATTATGACAGCTAATTTCCAAGCAGAGAAAAGCATATTTATTCAGAAGGAAATAGGAAATGGCTTTTTGAATCTATCTGAAAATGAATTGGCAAACAAACTAAAACAATTAGGGCATAGGTTTCCAAACACACGTGCAAAATATATTTGTGAAGCGCGAAAGTTTAAAGATAAGTTAACGGAAAACTTAAAAAATCTAAATATAAGTAATCTAAACAAACATTCAAAACAATATAATGAATTTAAAATTAGGGAATGGCTGGTTGAAAACATCAAAGGCATTGGCTACAAAGAAGCAAGCCATTTTTTAAGGAATATTGGATTTACTAATCTTGCGATAATTGATTTTCATATAATTGATATTCTCAACGAGCATAAACTTATACAAACTCCAAAGAATAAATCACTTTCAAGAACAAGCTACATTGAGATAGAAAAAAGGTTGGGTGAAATAGCAAAAAAAACTAAACTTTCACTTGCAGAATTGGATTTATACTTGTGGTATATGGAAACAGGCAAAGTGTTGAAGTAAATTTTTTGTATTTTTTAGCTGATTTCTTATTTTTTAACTTCTTTCTTCCGTTCCCAACTCGTTTGTGGGACGAAGTCCACCGTCCCATGAAAGATTAATGTTTTTTTTAAATAGTTGTATAGAAAACCTAAACTAACAAATAATCATGAGACGGGTGGCTTCGCCCAGGAACGAAACAAAAACAAGTTTACTATCTTCAGCATTGGTAACATGCTCTTCTGTTTCTATGTGGTTCTTCATCTGGTTTATCTGTTCCTTTGTCTGCATCAGATGTTCCTGTTCCAAATGCTCTATCCTTATAATACTTTGTTACTGGTGGTCCATCACTACGTCCTTCATAATTATGGGCATCATGCCTTTTCGATAAATGAGGTAGTTCTTCATCAAGAAAAGAATTATGCCCGTCGGAAAAACCATCATCATCAAAATCTACTCTTCTTCTTCGCCTTCTATTTTCAACATCATGGCCACTCCCAAACTCATCATCAATTGACATGTTATCACCTTACACTTTTTTTAAGCTTGTGATTATAATATTCTACTAATAATCTCTACTAATAACTTATAATTACAACATTCCTATATATTATTTACGTTCTACTATGTAATCTTTCTGAAGTTGCTAATCAAACATACATCAAATAATTGTTCAATAGATTTATATTATTTACGTTCTGGTTCTTTCCATCTCCAATCTTTCATTTCTTCTCTGTTCTTGGAATCTGTAATAATCGCTTAAATCAAAAGGATATTCTTTTTTTGTACACCCATTGCAAACAGAATCTTCTGTTAAATTAAGTGTCCTAAGCAATCTGTTTCGGGATAAATAATTTAATGTTGTAGCATTAATTGTTTGTCTTGCTGTTTCAATTGCGTCAGGAGTATTCTCATTTAATAATAATTCTCTTTCTTCAGGAACATCAATGCCTCCTGCGCATATTCCTATAAATGGCGGGTAAACTGAAATAAAATGAACTTCTTTTGCGCCTAAATCATAAAGTGCCTTGACTAAAGACCTGCTGATTGTTCCTCTCACAACAGAATCATCTATAACACCAACACTTTTGCCTTCTATACGGTGTGGATTGTATGAGAATTTAAAGTAAGCAATAAGCTCTCTTTCTGTCTGTGTTCCTCCCAGAAAACTCCTTATTCCGTCGTCCGCAGCTTCTATACCTCCAAATGGCTTGTCCCATGCCTTTGCAATAGCTTCTGCTGCGCGAATAGCTGTTTTTGGCACAGCAAGTATATTATCTATTCTGTCTTTAAGATAACTAAACTCATCAGCAGCTTCCAATCCAAGCTCATATCTTATGTCTTCGATAACTTTACCATTAAAATATGAAACACCTTTTGCAAAATAAACCGGCTCGAATTTGCATGTTTTTTTGCCTAATGAAAGAATTGTTTTTCTGTATATATTCATTTTAAAATCAATAAATACTGCCTCTCCGGGACCAAGTTCTTCATATTTGTCAAATCCTCTTAATTTCGGCAATGCAACTGATTCAGATGCAAACGCATATGTAATCTCTTCGTCGTTTTCTGTTTCGTCTTTTTGCTTTATTAGTTCTCTCTGCTCTCTTTGTTCTCTTCTCTCTCTTTGCCCTCTTAACTCCATTATTTCTCTTTGCTCTTTTC
This sequence comes from Candidatus Woesearchaeota archaeon, assembly GCA_016205905.1. Lineage (GTDB taxonomy): Archaea > Nanobdellota > Nanobdellia > Woesearchaeales > DSVV01 > JACQSP01. Next base: position 1,842 of record JACQSP010000095.1, on the reverse strand, counting down.
GCTCTATTAGTTCTCTTCCTTCTCTTTGCTCTATTAATTCTCCTCGTTCTCTTAATTTCTTTCGTTCTCTTCGCTGCGCGAAAATTAAAGGTCTTGTTCCGTGCGGATCTTTGAAAGCAAACAGTCCTCTGTCAATGCTTAATCCAACAACAGAATAAGCGCCTATAACACCATATTTAGCTTCTGGATCAAGAGTTGCTCTAATTGCAGGAAAGAATTTTTCGTTTACAAACTGCGGCGTGTCGACAGCTTCATACGATTTAATATCAATCATGTTTTGGACAAGAGCGCATAATAATGCTTCTGCATCACATTGTGTTGCTAAATAATAGCTCTTTCTTTTTTTTAGCTCTTCTTTAATCCTAAGATAATTTGCAATATGGCCATTGTGAGCGATTACTATTCCTGTTTTACTTTTATAAAGAGGCTGTGCATCACCGCTTAAATTACTGCCAATAGTTGAATAACGGTCATGGCCAACTGCTGCTCTCGCCACAATTTTATCAAGATTAACTTCTTGGAATACTTCTTTTGCAGGCCCAACACCCCTTATTATTGAACCAAATTCGCTTCCATCCCTGTTTGTGGTAATTATTCCAGAAGAATCTCTGCCGCGATGCTGCAAAGCCACTAATCCCTGTACAACTTCACGAGAAACTGATCTGCCGTTAGATATCATTCCTATTATGCCGCACATGTTAACGCCTTTTAAATTATTATAATTTTATTCTTAATTTATTGAAACTCTAACTCTTAAACTATTAAATTATTATAACAAATGGATATGTGCATGATTTATATTTCTTTAGCGACTGTAAAATATAGTTTAGCTTCCATAGTTTATATTTTATAATAATAGTAAACTTCACTCCTTTTTCATGGTTTATGTTTCTATTTTCTCGCCTTCACAAACCAATCCCACAGCTTTTCCTCGCAAGGAAAATCTTCATAGTCGCTTATGTTTTTGCCCCAAGGATATTTGACTTTGCTTATCTCAATATCTTTAAACCCTGCTTTTTTCAGAAATAATAATACTTCATGTTTATAATAAAACTTCTGCCTTTCACTTCCGTCTGTATAATATCCGTTGAAAAAATCATATTTTTTATTTTCAAATTTAACTTTTGCTGTTCTTTTGGCAGTGGATTCATTAAATTTTTCAAGCTGTTTGTGCAGGATAAGGCTGCCGTTATAAATCACTGATTCCATTGACGGCAAAATCATTAAAACTATACCTTTTTTTTTCAATGCATTGTGAATATTTCTAAATGATTTATCAATATCATTATAAGAAGGCATTATTATTGAATTCACAGAAATAATGATGTCAAACTTATTGTTATAACGCATTTTTCTTATATCCTTTACACCTATTTTTGTATTTTTGCAACTTTTATTTTTCTCTTTTGCCCTTTTAACCATAGCTGGCGAGAAATCAAACGCATACACTTCTTTGAATTGTTTAGATAATGTTTCCCCTAAATAAAATAATCCGCATCCAAATTCGGCAACAAGCTTATTTTTCCTGTTTTTTATTTTTTTGAGCTCATCAAACAAAGGGTTTTCAACATCTCCGTAAAATGGGCTTATAACTTCTTCATGATAATTCTCAGCTAACCTATCCCACTCTTTTTGTTCCATATTATAGTTTCATGTTGAATTGGTTTTATATAATTTTCTAAAAAAGGTTTGGCGTTAGACGTTTGACTTTTTATTACTGAAAATAATAGTTACACCCTACATCAAGCGTCTTACATGCTTCATCCAAAAAATTAATAGAATTAAGGTTTCAATGCAAAAAGTGACATACACCAAAAATAAATCTGCATAAAAGTGGGGTTT
>JACQSP010000092.1 GCA_016205905.1 Candidatus Woesearchaeota archaeon | reverse complement strand
TTATTATTGTTATTATTGTTATTATTCGTACAAATAATCTTTACTTTATCACCTGATTTTACTTTATTATATAATTGTGGTGTGTTCTTTGGTTTGCTTGGTTTTTTACTCATATATTAACACATTTTATTAAGAATTATTTAAAGGTTTTGTATTTGTTCAGTAATAGGCAGCTAGCAGTTCACTATAATAAAACGGTTATTCGTTCATGATAAAACTGTTCTTCGTTCTTCGTTTTTAGTTTTTCGTTACGAAGAACGAAAAGCGAATAACGAATAATGAAGAACGAATAACTAATAATTTTTCATGAGACGGTGGCTTCGCCCACAAACGAGTTGAGAGCGGAAAAAAATGACTAGGAAACAAAAAATCAGTTAAACAAATACAAGATGTTGAAAAGCTAAAATTACGCTGAACCAATGTACATACCATTAACTGCTGAGGTAATTTTAACTTTAATAACCCCTTTTTCTTTTCTGCAGTTTGGTATAAGAATGCATCTGGCTTTTGCCACAGCTATTTTGTCTTTGAAAAATCTGCCATAAGAGATTATTTCTGCTTGGACAACATCGCCCTTTTTGAACATTAATGGCAATTCTTGTGTAGATTGTATTTCCCCTTCACCTATTAAAGAAATATTATACTTTTTCTCCCAAGTTTTGAGTTTTGCCATAAAACTATCCCATTCTTCCTCTTTTATTGGGTTACGTCCAAACATATTGCAACAAAATTTCTGGATAGAAATAGGTATCTGGTTGTGTTTGCAGAATTCTATTAATTGTTCTATATCTTTATCATTTATACCATGAAGATAAACAGGCGTGATTATTGTTTCAATTCCTTTTTCTGAAGCATATTTAACATTGTTCAAAACATTCGCTAAATTATATGTTTTTGTTCCCATTAATTGAACTGCTTTTTCAGAATCAAAAGACGATATTGAGATGTTTAGCTTAACCTTTTTTATCTTCGCAAGCTCATCTATCATCACTTTATTTAATAAAACTCCTGAGGTGATAATATGGACATCTTTAATCAATAGTAATTTAGAAATATCCTTTACTAAATCAGTGATTCTTGAGTATAATAGCGGCTCGCCATGCGGATTTATCCAAATACTTAGAGGAATAGTGTTGCCTTTCTTTTTCTTATAATCAATAAGTTTAGCTAGTTCACTGATAATATACTCTTCCTCGACAATAAAATCTACTTGTTTTTTTGAACTGAGACCTTCGCCAACACTGCAAAATATGCAGTTCATATTGCAGGATGTTAAAGGCTTGATTTCAATCATATCTGTGCCTTTGTCTATTATGCCAATAAATTTAAGGCCAAATAAAGGAATGCCAGAATTTTGATGGATATAAACTGCTTTGAGTTTAGTTATCTTGTTTTTTAGCTCAGGCATATATTTTTCAATCAGAAACATAAACTTCCTGTCTGAATTTTTATCAGTATTCTTAGAAAAGATGATTTCATTTTTGTTTTTAAGCTTAAAATTCTTGTCAATTTTTCTTATTTCTTCTAATGGAATTTCAAAGTAGAATATATTGTAGAGAGATACATTAAGCAAATCTTGATTAATGTTGAATTCCAGTGATTTGAAGTGCATAAACTAAGAAGAAGAAATAAAGAGTTTAAATAATTAGCTGTTTATGATAAAAAAAAGAAAGAAAAAATTTATTGCTTTTTTGTTACACAGATTATATCTCCATCAGCAAAACTTACTTGTTTTGGTATTGAATCGCATTGATTGCAAATTCCATCTAAATCTGTACTTTGTGGTTCATTAGGCATTAAACAAAAGTACATATATTTATTAGTATATTGTGGTTTATAAAAAAAGGTAAATTCTTTAGGACACGCATTACTGAGGGTAGGTGGCGTTTGACATAACTTTTTAGTACATGCTCCACTACAGGCAAATCCATGAGCTAACCACTCTGAACCGCCTGTATTATAATACTCACCTTTGTTATAAAAATCTACTTTCCATCCTTCCGGGCATACAGCCTTTGATTTAAATTCCTCTTTTACTGAACAAGTATAACAGCTTTTAGCACTCTTCTTATCTCCAATCAAAGAATTACAATTGGTGGAAGTAACTTCATAATTAGGACTTGCACACGATGGAATAACTTTACAGTTCTTAATAGGAGTAATGTATTTATTATCATTAACATTCAAAAATGCCTGCCCAGCCAAATCTCCTTCTCCACTACTTTCATCTGATACTAATGCACTTTCTCCACTTGTTCCTGTGGTTAAAAGTTTACCTGTGCCAGAAACCATCGTCCATATACCTACTATTGCAACTATACCTACAATTGCAATCAAATACAAAGAATACTTTTTTACGTCATTTGCCATTTTTTTCACCTTTTTTTGTTTAAATTTGATGTTGATTTTCGTTAAAATCAAACAACTGATTAAATCAAAAAACAGACTTAACTGCTAAAATTACTTGTTTTTTATAATCTTTGGAGAAACTAGTATATAAATTTTTTTTTTTGACAAGCTTACGTCGACAAAAATATAAAAAATTAGTTACTTTTACAAATACCCTATAAACTTTTCCTCTTTTATCTTAGCCAACTCAATGATTCCTTTAAGTGTTCCTATTTTTAGTTTTTAATTAAGCCAAAAGCCATTTCCAGAGGGGAATAAATCTAATCCATTTATTCTCTGCTTCATAATTATAGGTCAACACCAACAAATTTTTGCATTTAAGTTCTCTGCTAGCTTTGATTAAAGAACTAATTTCACGCTCAGGCAATTCTTCTTTGCTGCTAATTGCACAGACCTGAATTAATTGAGTTATTTTTTTGCCTTCTTTAACTACAAAGTCAACCTCATTTTGTTGGTGATCTTTCCAATAATAAACTTCTAACATTGGATTAGTTGATTTTTTTCTGAGCAATTCTACTGCAGCCAAACTTTCCAGAATTCTTCCCTGATTTTCTGAAAAAGCAAAACCAATAGAGTTAATCAAACCAGTATCTAAGCAATAAAATTTTTTAGGTGATTTAAATTGTTCTTTCAGTTTAAATGAAAATCTTTCAAATCTAAAAATTAGAAATGCGTTTTCTAAATAAGAAATCCATTGGGAAAGAGTAGAAATTTGCCTTAGTTCTAATATTTTTGCTAGCCTACCATAAGTGCTTTCTTTGGAAGAATTCGTAACGAGATATTTAGCTAATCTTCTGAATTCTTCTGTCTTTTTAATTTTATGTCTAAGAAATATATCTTTAACAAGAATATCCTCATAAATTCGAGAAGCCATAATTCTTCCAAATTTGTAAACCTCTGGAAAACCACCTAATTGCAGGAATTCTCCAAACAATTTTAAAATTTCTGCGGTATCCCTAGTAGTAAAGATTTTGCGGTAAACAAAGCTTTTCTTGATTAGGAATTCTCTAAAAGAGAAAGGGAATAACAGGAAATCGAGATATCGGCCGGTTAAATGAGATGAAAGCTCTCCAGAGAGGAGTTTGGAATTGCTTCCTGTAATAATCACCTTTTTTGTTCTTCTTAGCCTATTAACGAATAATTCCCAATTGTCAGTATTCTGAATCTCATCTAAAATAATATAATCAATATCTCCATACATCTCGTAAAATGCAGAAAGAATTTTGTCAAAGTCTTCTTTTTGTAAATCAGTAAGCCGCTCATCGTCGAAATTAAGATAAGCAAAATTATAGTTTTTGGCTAAAAGATAAGAGAAAATCGATTTTCCGGAGCGTCTAGTTCCCAAAACTGCTAAGATATTCGGGTAAGACAAAGCTTTTCTGGCAATTTCATAGCCTTCTCTCTGAACCAGATTTTCCTCTTTTTCTATTTTCTCTAGTTCTTCTCTCTGCTCTTGAATGATTTTCTTGAAATCCATTTATGAATGGTTAAAACAAGTGTATTTATAAATGTTTCCATTGTAAACCATATACTTTTAATAAAACTATATGGTTATTAATGATTATGTTTGCTGATAACCATTTTTATTGGAATAACATGTATTTAATATTATTTCAAGGTCTTTAAGTGAATTGAAAAACAAAGGAATTATAAAAATTCTAAATCCTAATAATAAAACAGGAAGAATTTATCAAAAAACAAAATTGGGCAAAAAAGTGGAAGAAAAGCTAAAAATGTTAATGTAGACTAATAGGAAATTCTATCCAAAATACACTGGCTTCTCTTTCTGGAACTCTCTGCCTTTTGCGCTTGTCAGCATCTTTTGCAGATCATCGTATGCCTTTTTTATGTCTGGTGTTATTGAGGGCTGCACCTTTTCCAATGCTTTATCAAAATATTTTTTAGTTACTTCTTTTACTTTGATATCATCTCTTAAAGCCAGTATTGCCGCTTCTCTGCATATTGCTTCAATATCAGCACCAGCATATCCATCGGTTTTTTCAGCCAGCTCTTTTAAATCAACACCTTTTAATGGCATTGATTTTGTGTGAATCTTGAATACTTGCTCTCTTGTCTTAAGTTCTGGCACTGGTGTTTGAATAATTCTGTCAAACCTGCCTGGCCTTAATAATCCCGGATCAATTATGTCTGGCCTATTTGTTGCTGCGATTACAACAACATCATGCAATTCAACCAAACCATCAATTTCAGTCAGCAATTGGTTGACTACACGCTCTGTTACATTCGTATCTGAACTCATTCCTCGTCTTGGAACAATACTATCTATTTCATCAAAGAAAATTATGCTCGGAGATGTTTGTCTTGCTTTTTTGAATATTTTTCTAACTGCCCTCTCACTTTCGCCGACCCATTTGCTTAACAACTCTGGACCTTTTACAAGTATGAAATTGGCTTGTGATTCATTAGCAACTGCTTTAGCAAGCATTGTTTTGCCTGTTCCTGGGGCGCCGTACAGCAAGATGCCTTTTGGCGGCCTGACACCTAATCTTTTGAAAGCATCAGGATGTTTTAAAGGCCATTCAACTGCTTCTTTAAGCTCTTGTTTGACTTCATCCAAACCACCAATATCATCCCATTTAACTGTTGGAATCTCTACAAAAACCTCTCTCATTGCACTTGGTCTTACAACTTTCAATGCTTCCTTAAAATCATCTTTGGTAATTTTTAATTTTTCAAGCAGTTCTTTAGGAATCGGCTCGTCTTCTTTCAGTTTTATCTCTGGCAATAATCTTCTTAATACATTCATTGCAGCTTCTTTTGCCAATGAAGATAAATCCGCGCCAACAAAACCATAAGTAATGTCAGCAATATCCTTAAGATTAACATCCTTTGTCAAAGGCATGTTTCTAGTATGAATCTTTAATATGCATAGCCTTGCTTCTTTTCCAGGGACACCTATTTCTATTTCCCTGTCAAACCTGCCTGGCCGCCTTAATGCAGGATCTAAATCATCTGGCCTGTTTGTTGCAGCTATTACAACTACCTTGCCTCTTGATTTTAAGCCATCCATGTTGGCAAGCAACTGTGCAACAACTCTTCTTTCAACTTCGCCATGAACTTCTTCTCTTTTTGGAGCAATCGCATCAATCTCGTCGAAGAATATAATAGCGGGAGCACTTTTTTCTGCTTCCTCGAATTTTTTACGAAGATTAGCCTCACTCTGACCATAGAACTTGCTCATGATTTCAGGGCCATTTATCAGGAAAAAGTTAGAATTTGTTTCGTTTGCAACTGCTTTTGCCAGCAAAGTTTTGCCTGTCCCAGGAAAACCATGCAATAAAACGCCTTTAGGCGGTTCTATACCTAATCTTTCAAATATTTCAGGATGCTTTAAAGGGAGTTCAACCATTTCTCTGATTTTTTTAAGCTCTTCATCTAAACCACCAATATCTTCATATGTAACTTCGAGAACTTTTTCTTCTTTTAATTCAACTGCTTCTGGATTAAACGTAACTTGTGTTAAATCAGTGATTACAACTGCGCCTTTTGGATCAGTTGAAGCAACTACAAATTTTATGTCGCTAAAACCAAATCCAGCAGCACTCTCGTCTAACATTGAAAAAATATCATTAAAGAAAGGGTTATCGCTCATTGTGGTTTTTCTTCGTTTTGTGCCACCAAGGCCTACAATGTCACCTTTGACAACTGCTCTGCCTAACAATCCCTGTTTGAATATGTTAGGTGAAGCCCTTATAATAACACCTTTTTGAGCAGGAGCAATAGTAACTTTTTTAGCTTCTTTGACCTGCGCTTTAATTACTTCTACATTTTCACCTATGCCTGTTTTGGCATTTCTTCTCAATATACCATCCATTCTGATAATGTTCAGGCCAATGTCGCCAGGATAAGCCCTGTCAACTATGCCAGCTGTTTCTTTTTCGCCTTTTATTGTAACAATATCGCCTGGCCTTACCCCTATCTGATGCATAAAACTGGAATCAATCCTGACAATTCCTTTATTTACATCGTCTTGGATTGCCTCAGCAACCTTTAATTTGATTGGCTTGTCTGTCATGGGTTTTCTTCGCTTTTTCATTTCTTTTTCATTACTTAATTAATTATTAATTGTTTTCTGTAATAAAAAGTAATTATAATAAAAAGTTGAAGTTATAGTTATAATCAACATTTAATTTGTATCAACTTTAATCTTCGGCAGTGGAATTGGCGACGGTAAATTGATATCTCTTGCCAAGATCAGTGCTTCAATATTGCATCTGTTCAGGACAACATTTAATATCTCAGTCATGACATCCTTCTCAACCTTTTTGTGCTCAACCCATAATGTATGGACTTCATTAATTCTTTGGATATCGTCAATATATATTAATTCTCCAACTAATTCAATGGAGCCAACATTTGGCTCATAAGTAGAATTAAACTGAAATGTAATGTTAAGCGACTTTTGCTCATCCTGCCCTATTGTAAAATTAGATTCGGCAATATCTTTGATGAGAACATTGTTGCTAATGTTAATCTTTCCTTTAGAAGGCTGTTTTCTTTCTACATTAATTTTTGTAAAATTAAATCCTACTACTGTCATATATAATCACCTTTTATTAGTTTATTTTTTAT
>JACQSP010000118.1 GCA_016205905.1 Candidatus Woesearchaeota archaeon | reverse complement strand
TCAAGCTTTCTAACTTTCAAACCATCTTACCATTTCTTCATGAACGTGTCCAATCAGGTAGGAAATAAGAAAATAATAATCATGAGAAGGGTGGCTGCGCTTAGGAAATAAATAAAAACTTTAATGACATACTAAACTAATGTTCAATAAAATTTATTAACTAGCCTTTTCTAACAATAATTTATGTTCGAAGATATTATTAATGCATTCAAAAAAAAGAATATTGATGTTATTGCAGTTAAAAACAGCGAAGAAGCCTGCAAAAAGATTTTAGAACTTGTTCCTTTGAAATCAAAAGTTGGATATTCTGGAAGCGTAACTTTAGAGAAGATTGGTATTTTGGATAAGCTAAGAAATGGCGATTATGTGTTCTATGACAGAGATAAAGTAAGAAAATATACCAATGAGTCATATCAATTGGGGCATTTAGCGCAGCATGCTGATTATTTCTTGTCAAGCAGCAATGCAATCACAAAAGATGGAAAAATAGTTAACAGAGACAGAACAGGAAACAGAGTCTCGTCAATGATTTACGGCCCAGAACATGTCATTATTGTTGTCGGAAAAAACAAGATTGTTAAGGATTATGACGCAGCGATTGAAAGAATAAGAAATGTGGCTGCGCCAATGAATGCAAAACGGCTAAAACTAAACACACCCTGCGTGAAAACAGGAAAGTGTATGGATTGTTTGCTGCCAGAATCAATCTGCTGCTCAACTGTGATAATTGACAAACAAGCAAATAAAGAAAGATTAAAGATAATTCTTGTGAATGAAGATTTAGGTTACTAAAGTTTTGTATAGAAGAATTTTGATTATTAATTTAAAACATATTAGAGGTTGTCTTTATATTACAAATTTAAGCTATTGATATATTAACATTTACAATTACACATTAGCTCGAGATACATACTTAAGTTCTGGTATTTGATAATTAAATCCTAACATTTCCTCTGTTTTTCTGCGCCTATAAACATATCTTGAAAGAGGGATTCCAATAGCTATTACACTTTTAATTATACCACTTTTATAATCGCCTTTTGCTATATCACTTACACCAGAAAGACCACAATATAAGACAGTTAGTGTTCTAGCACTATCATAAAACATTGAACCAAAAAGCTTTGCTCCTCTTTTGAAGCCATTTAACAAACCATCATGACTATACTTCTTAAAATTATGAAGAAAGTAACGTAATCTTGATTGTGCCCTAAAATCAAATATTAAGTTAATATATTCATTATACATAAATCGTTCCAATGAGTGAAGATATTTGTCCGCATGAGAAAATGCTCTCTCAATTTTAGAAGGATATAATTGAGATAATTTTCTCTGTAAATGAGCTTTTGCCTGATGAACTACGGGTTCACCACCAATTGTTATTTCCTCAGCTCTCTCGAGAATACTCTTAGCCTTATTAAATTTTAGCTCGTCATATCTTAATGAGGCATCAACAATTCTAAACGCTAATACAGAATAATAAGTGCCAATTATTTTAGCTTCTGTATCAGAAAAATCTCCATTAGGTTTTAGTATTTTATCAAGCTTTTCAAAAGCATCTATTGCTATAGAAAAATCCTCTAAATCACTATGTACTCCTGTATATCTAAAAGTTTGGTGAACCTTTGAGGATTCATTTTCTATTTCATTAAGTAATAAATTTAAAGTTTGCTGCATGTTATGTTTCCTATTATTTATTTTTGTTATTTATGTTTTTTATACTTTATCTTTGCTATGCTTTCCAGATGGCTTCATATCGTATACAACGCTCCTTCTCCTTTCATATATTGTTTTCTCTCAACTTTAGTTCCTGTTTCATGTGCCAGTTTCGCCAGGAAATTAATGCAGACGTAAAATATATCCTCATGTTTTGGTACAGGCAGCATATAATTCAGCTGATCTGCTATTTCATCATTCATAAAACTTGGCTGAAACATTGATTCATATTCGCCCCATTCAACCCTTCTCAGACGTGGTTGGTACATTTGACAAAATTTTGGTACATAATCTCTTAATGCGAGATGTGCAGTAGCATAATCCTTAAAGCTTAAAATATTTTTTATTAGTGGCTTTTTGCTTTCTCTGTACTTATTCTCTGCATTTTTAGATATTTTTAACCATAAACCATGAAGCCCTGTTGGCTGCTCATATCTCCATTCATTGAATGCTGAAACAGAGGTTTTCATTCCATCATGTAACTTTTTAGAGAAATCAAGCAACTTATCATATTTTCCTGTTTTTCTAAAATGATATTCTAATGTACATTGAAAACTAGCAGTTGCTTCCTCAATCTGTTTCATTCTTTCCATATCAGAAATAACTGAAACAACTGAAGGGTCTTTTACTTTCTCATCAAACTCAAAAAAACTTAAATAGTTTCCAACTTGCGCCTGTTTAAGCTGTTGAAGATTGTGTTCAAATGTTTCTACTACTTCAGATAATTCCATTGTTGATACCCCCAGTCTATTAATCTATCCTCTAATGCCTATTTGTATGAATCATAAAGTATAACCAAACCCTTCTCTTTTCATATAGTTTCTTTGCTCAAATTTAGTACCTGTTTCATCTGCTAATACTCTCAAAAAGTTGAAACAAATGCTAATTATATCTCTGTCTTCTGGCATAGGTAAGATATTATCTAAAGCAGTGGGGTTGAATTCAGTTATTCCAGAATTTCTTGCGCATGTATATTCGTTCCATCCCATCCTCATTACTGGTGAAGCATACATCTCGCAAAACACAGGCACTTGGTCTCTTAATGCAAGATGAGCAAGAGCATAGCATTGAAAACTCAAAATATCTTTTATTAACTGCTTTTTGCGTTCTCTGTATTTCTTCTCTGCTGTTTTAGATACTTTAAACAATAAGCTTTGAAGCACTGTTGGCTTTTCATAGTACCAGACATTGAATGATATTACAGACTTACTTATTCCGCTTGCTAATCTTTTAGAAAACTCAACATATTCTTTATATTTTGAGTTTCCATACTTTTTCTCTAATGTTGTCTGAAATATACACATTTCACTGTTAACTATCTCCATCAAATCCCAATTTCTTGCAGTTAATGAGCTTGCTTTATTCCTAAACTCATCAAAACTTAGATAGTTTCCAACTTGCGCCTGTTCAAGCTGTTTAAGATTATGTTCAAATGTTTCTACTACTTCAGATAATTCCATTGTTAATACCACACTGTTTTTTTTAAAGGTAATACTGCTCTGTTTTTCAATGTTACTATTCTCAATGTTTCTATTTTCGATGTTTTTAACACAATTTATTGCATAGTAATCATTATCCATACAACTATACAAAAACTAAATATTTATATATTGGTATCACTATAATGTATACTAGTTGTGGTTTATCTTTTAGTTTTTGTTATCACAAAGTTAGAAAAAACTTAAATCATCAAGATAATAAAAAAAGAGAAAAAAACATAATAAAACATAATAAAAACTATAACTAAAAAAAGAGGAACGATGAAAATCCAGTTTTTAGGCAGTGCTCAGGAAGTCGGAAGAAGCTGTATTCTAATTAATGATTCCTTTCTTTTAGACGCAGGAATAAAAATCGGGCCAGAAGAATCAGAATATCCTCTTGATTTCTCAGAAAAGGATGTGAAAGCTGTTTTTCTGAGCCATGCGCATCTTGATCATACTGGTGCCTTGCCTTTACTGAATCATCTTGGCTTAAAATGCCCAATCTATGCAACAAAGATGACCAAACAAATAACAAAGATTCTGCTCCATGATTCAATCCATATAGAAAAGCTCTCTAAGAATCCTGCTTATTCAGAGGAAAATATTAATAATATATTAAGCTATTTTCAATTTGTTGAATACAATAAAGAGTACGAGGAAAAAGGCGATGGATTTAGCGCTAAAAAAGAAAAAAAGGTGGGGGGAAAAAATGGCCTAGGGAACTCAAGAATCAAATTCAGGCTTTTTGATGCCGGGCACATACCTGGCTCTGGCTCTTTTCTTCTGAAAATTAATGATAATGGCAAAGATAAAACATTGCTTTATACCGGCGATATAAATTCCATTTCTACTTATTTACTGGATGGATTAACTTATGATCAGCAGATTGCTGAAGAGAATGCTAAACATAAATCGAAAACAGGTAAATTAAAAACTGATAACTTAAAGAATGTCAAATTAAAAATAGATGTTATGATATGTGAATCAACTTACGGAGGCAGAAATCATCCGTCAAGAGAAGCACAGGAAAAAGAATTTTTGGATATTGTTGAGCGAACAGTTGATAATAAAGGCTCTGTACTGATTCCTGCATTTTCAGTCGGAAGAGCGCAGGAAGTCTTAATAATGCTCAGCAAAAGAAGATTTGATGCGCCGATTTTTCTGGATGGCATGGCAAAAAAAGTGACAAATATCCTGCTTGATTTTCCTGCTTATGTCAAAGATGTAAAACTGCTGAAAAAAGCAATTTCTAATATTGAATTTGTAAGAGATTTCAATCACAGACAAATGATTGTCAAAAACAAAGGCATTTTTGTGACAACTGCAGGGATGCTGGATGGAGGGCCTGTGATGAATTATCTCAAATATGTCTATAACGATGAAAAAAGCGCTATTCTTTTGACAGGATATCAGGCAGAAGGCAGCAACGGCAGAATGATTTTAGAGCAAAAGAAGGTTATTGTGGATAACAGAATGCTGAATGTCAAATGCTTTGTGCAGAAATTTGATTTTTCTGCCCACTGCGGACAAAAAGAATTGCTTCAGATGCTTAAAAACATTAATCCTACTCATCTTATCATCAATCATGGAGATGTAGAAGAGATGAATGCGCTTGCTGAGAAGGCAGCATTTATTGAAAATATTCATATCCCTGTTGACGGCGAGACAATTAGATGCTGATGAAAAAGGTATGATGGTAAGAAGGTAGGAAGGTTTGATGGAGTTAAAGGTAAAAGGTAAGAAGTAGGAGGTAAGAGGGAACGACTACGAAGTTATTATCGTACCTCTTACTTCAAACCTCTTACTTCTTACCATTCATTATTTCCATCAAACTATCTTACAATCATACTATACAAAAAGCGGTGAACCATGAACATACTGATAAAAGAATTCATTGATTCAATTGACGAAGAGGAGTTATATAAACTGCAGTATGACCTAAGCAAAGGCAGCATTGCACTGAAAAAAACAGTTGAAGATAAGGTTAAAGAAATAGAAAACAGGAAGCGAAAATACTGCGCTGTCTGCGGCGAGGAATTGGTCGAGAAAGAAGGTGTTTATACATTGATATTCCCGCATGAAAACCTGACAAAGAAAGCAAGTTTCTGCGCAACAGACTGCATGGAGTTTTTTTTGGGCAGGCTTAAAACAGCGAATGCTCATAAGGCAGAAACCACGCAAAAAGAAACTAAAGATGAAGCAAAACTTGCAGAAGAACCAAAGCAAATTCATGAAAGCGAAGAAAATATAAATAAGTTAAATGGTAATTCAAAAACACTTGATTGAGGTGATATTATGGACGGCAAAGTTAAGAGTAACGATGAAATTTACGAGGACTGGAAAAAGTTTATTGATAACAAGAAAAAGAATCAGGAATAAATTGTTTTTATTTATTTTTATCTCTTTCTGTTTTTTTAGTATTGTTTTGTTTAACTCTAGTTATAATGAAGGACATAAATAGTTATACAATAGTTATGCCCTTCAAATATAGTAAGTGACACGATTTGTATAAAAATTTACGTCACTTACTATAGTTTCAATCGGCAAATGTCGAATTAGTGAAAATGCCAAGAAAGTTTAACCGCAACATTTAAATACTCCTTGTTAATAGTAACAATATATGAAACTTTTAATAAGAAAATTGTGGTTTCCGCATTGTATTGATGAAACGATAAATGCATTATTTAGAATACCACAAATGCAAGAACAATTTGATGAAGGCTTTGAATATAATGGGGAGATGAGACCACGAGGACTAAAGATATTTTCTGGTTATTGGCCAGCAGATGCAATTTTAGATAAATTACCTGACTCTGAAAAAGAGGTTTATCTAATTTTAACTTCTATGGAATTAAAAGGAGATTATGGAAGAATTCATGGAAAAGGTCGTAATAAAAGAGCAATTGCTTCAAGTGATGGATTTACAAACGGATATGGTGTTTTTAATTCTGATGACCCTCATTTTAATGCTATGGCATTCGGCGAGATAGGTCATGCACTTGGGCTTACCCATCATGATTTTGATCCTTCAAATAAATGCGAGATGTCTCATAATAATATACCTGGTCCTCGTTGGTCATCTTTAGATGAGATTCGTTTCTGTAATGATTGTTATCAAAAAATAAAATAATTACTTCTTGCCTTTTCTTCTTTTACTTAGAAAAGGCGGAATGCTGTGACCTTCAGGTCACAGATGAAGCTTTTTCTAAGTCTAAAAATGCCGACAATTAATGCTGCAACCTTCAGGTTGCAGATTGTCGGCAGGTTTTTTACTTTATTTAACTCTGTTCCTGATAAGAATTTTGCTTATCTGCGATTTTGAATTTCTCTCTGTGAGAACGTTGTATTAAAATCTTATCCTTATCGAGAGAGTTTAACAGCGGTTGCATACCTTAATAATTACATCGTTAACAATTGTTCTTGTAAATTAAGTTATAATAGCAATTAGTTTGCGTTAAATTATCATTATCTCTTCCTTTCTGCAAATATTTATAAATTAGCAAGTTATTCTATTATCTTATGTTTGACGAAGATTTTGGGCCAGAAGATATTGCTGAATTCAGTGAAATGTACATGGTGCAGAGCTACCAGATGATTTGTTCTAGATTGAACCATGTCGGAATAAAAATAAGACGATACAAATATACTGAATTAAGGGCGAGTTAGGTCTTTATTTTTATATCTGTTTGTTTGTTTGTTTGTTTGTTTTTAGTCATTCTTGGCATGTCCAACTAGTTCACTAAGATAAATTAGTAAGTCGTTAGTCGTAAGTCGTTTGTCGTCAGCTGTTTTTTGCGTTTTTTTGTTTACGACTAACGACAAACGACTAACTACAAACAGTTACTATTCTTCATGAGACGTGGACTGCGTCCCACAAACGGGTTGGGGGCGGTAAATTGATATTAAGAAAATTAAGAATAAAAAAGGAAATTTAAGATATGATATAGTGGCGGACTTTAATATTCGTATTAATTTTGTTAAAGTCCGCGAATAGCTAACGAACTGAAACTATTTATCAATATTGTTCAGTTCGTTCAATGTTGCAAACACATAAAAAGTTATTATTAAAATTTAGTGTGTTTGCAACATATAGTCACGGTTACT
>JACQSP010000094.1 GCA_016205905.1 Candidatus Woesearchaeota archaeon | reverse complement strand
TTAGGGCAATTAAAGGACAACATACAATCACCTCAAAGAACACATAAAGCTAACTACTATATAAATATCACGTTAATTTGAGCTGTTAAGTTAGCGTTTGGTTTGCAATAGCTTTATATATGATTTTTCCCTTTCTTGTTAAAATGAGATTTAAGAGAGAAGGCAAAGAGCATATAGCCATTAAAGAGATTTCTTTGGCGGATGGCACGGTTATTGGTGTTTTTGAAGGTAGTAGAGGGGCAAATCCAGATCATGACATTCTTATCAAGTATCAGGAAACTGGGAAGCGGTTAAGAACTCCTAAACACATTCATTGGGTTATTGATTTGCTTATTAAGAAGGAACATAACAGGGAACTTACTCTTAAATTTATGAAATATCTTAGGGATATGTATGACCGAGTTGAATCTTTCAAGAGCAAGGAAGATAGGAAGAAGTGTATTTTGAAAGAAACAACACCCGAGAAATTAAAGCCTTTTGAGGAATTAAACAGATATGGCGAGTATAAAGTTGATTTCATAGGGCATCTTATTGAGTTAATGATAAAAATGGAGAAAAACACTCCGCCAGAGAAACCAGCGAGAGTGTTTCGTGAGTTAATGGATGCTATGATTCAAGAAAAAGAAATCTTCGTTGTTGTAAGCAAAGCTACCCAAATCGGAAATTAAGAGTAATTTGTAACTACAACTTCGCTTATTTTCCCTCTTTTTGTGCCTATGCAGTTTATGGCTCTCCTTGCTTTAACGGGAGTTATAGTAAACCCTTGATAAAGCTGGTGTATAAAAGGTGAATCACTATTGCTTAACATAACAAAGCAACCTTTCCCATGAAGTTCTCTGAATACGCTGGCTAATTCTTTTTGCTCATTTTCAAGGAAAACGCCTTTTTGGTATGAAGTAAAGCTTGACGTTTTAGACAATGGGAAGTATGGCGGATCAAAATAGATAAAATCCCCTTCTTTAGCTTCCTTAACCACCTCTGAAAAATCGCTTTCGGATATGTCTACATCTTGCAAAAGTTTTGATGCTTTCCTTATCTTCTCCTCTTGTAATATCGCAGGGTTAGGGTATTTTCCGAAAGGAACATTAAACTTTCCGTTTGCATTCACTCTATAAAGTCCGTTAAAGCACGTTTTGTTCAGATATATGAATATGGCTGATTTTTCAAGTCCAGATTTAAGCGTGTTAAAGCGTTCTCTCTGTTGGTTAAAGTATTCTCTGGAATTGTCCTTTGCTTTGTGTTCTTTTAGAAGCTTGATAAGTGCCTCTGGTTGTTCTTTCACTACGTTGAACGTATTTATTAAGTCCTCGTTTATATCTGAAAGAAAGCATTTTTTTGGCTTAAATTTCTGTTTTATGTGAAAGAATACTGCCCCGCTACCGAGAAATGGCTCAAAGTAGTGGTTGAACTCTTTAGGGTATAGTGTGGCGTATTGGCTTAACATTTGCGTTTTGCCGCCCGCCCATTTTAGAAATGCGGGGTTGTAAAATCGGCTCATATATTCTACAAGGATAGAACCATCTTTAAATGTCTTTTGAACTTCCACATCAGGAAGCTTTACCGTTTTTGTCCTTAATATCTGTTTGCCCATTTTTGTTAAAAATCTTTCAGCAAAATTGTAAATCTTCTCGCTTTATTTGAAAATCCTTTAGTTGGTTTAAAAAGGCGTTGAAAAACTTTTGGCGAAGCCGTAAATTTTTTAGTCCTTTTCAATTATCAGCTTTTTGTCCTTAACTTCGGCTTCCAGTTCCTCGCCTCCTTTCCATCCTAATTTTTGAATAAGTTTTGATGGGACAACTATGAGGTATTTGTAGTATGCCTTATCTTTGTAGTTCCTGCTTTTTTGCGGTATTAGTCGCATAAGGGACTTTTAGGAACCTACTTATTTATAAGCTTTTCGGTTCCTAAAAATATACTTCACCATCCATCTATTTAGGAACCTAAATACTTATATACTTAATTAGGTTCCTAAATGGTATGGTAGAACAAGTAAAATGTGTCCATTGTAAAGCCATCAAATACATCAAATGGGGTAAAAGAAAGACCGAAAACAGAGGCATTATACAGAAATACAAATGCCTTGCCTGTGGCAAATACTTTACTCCCGATGAGGGCTTTTATAGGATGCGAAACAGCCCTGAAAAGATAACCGCAGGTATAGACCTATACTTCAGTAATCTTTCAAGCAGGAAGGTTAGAAACCACTTCAGAAGGCACTGGGCGCACAACGCCAGCCACGTTAGCATACTGGACTGGTGCAGACGATATACTCTTAAAGTCAACAAATACGTTGATACCCTGCAACCAAAGCTTTCGGGGGAGTATTATGCTGATGAAACAGAAATAGGCAGGCGTAAAACTACAGACATTTTCTGGTGCAATGTGGATTGGGGAACACGCTATATTAACGCCACGCTTTATAGCCCTAATGACCAAAGCGTAAACGAAGCGGTAGAATTTCTCAAAAAAGTAGAAGCTAAAGGCAAACCGAAGTATATTCAAACAGATGCGGCAAAGTTTTATCCTCGTGCCTTCCGCAAAGTATTCTATTCAAATAAAGCCAACGGCTTAACAGTAGAACACCGCATTAACAACTTCCATAAGACAGGAAAGCATAACGTCAGAATAGAAACCGTGTTCAGCAAGATTAAAGATAGGGTTAATGATTTCAGAGGGCTTAAAGCATTATGGAGTGCACCAATACTGATGCAAGGTATTATCCTTCAGCATAACTTCATAGAAGCACACACCACGACAGGCAAAGTGCCCTCCGAATTGGCTGGAGTGAAGTTGGAAACAGGAGATAATAGATGGCTCGGGCTTATCAAAATGTCTGTTAAACTTTAATCCTTTTTTAATATGAAAATAAAAGAAATTATCAAAAGAAAGAGGTTCACCATAGCTATCTCTAAGAAAAAAATGATTGATCTAACTAAAGACTCATTGAAAAAGGATAGTTTTTTGATTGCAATAGAAAGCACAGAATTAGAGATGGCAACGTCTCCAACATAAGTTACTGTAAGAAAAAGAGATATTGACAAAAGAATGCCTGAAGGGATTATTGAAAGAATAAAATAGTTTACAATATCTCGCTTATATCTCGGATGCTGATTTAATAAATTAAAGAAATAACTATCTTCTCGCAAACTAAACAAGATTGTCATTATTGTAAATATGAATGCGAAAAGTATGGAAAATACCGTCATTAAAGTGTTGTTTATTGAAGTTGCATTTATTTCATAGAATAAGAAAAAGAGTTTGTCTATTCCTAAAAGATATGTTGGCAATAGGACGACCAGTATTAGAATCAGAATAATTGCATAATACGAATTTTTTCTTATGAAACCCATCATTTTAGTAAATTAAGTATGTTCGTCAGTTGCGTTTGTTGACGAGAGTTGATCTTTAACCCAAACGAATGAGTTTAGAAGATTGTTAAAGGGCGATAGGTCTGAAGAAGGTTCGTATCTGTAGCTGCGGCTTCTTTTGAAATTAATGGTAACTTCATCGGTTGAGGATACACTTTCGTAAGCGAGCTTGAAATTAGTAAACAACCTTTCAATTTCTTCTCCTTGTGCAGTTGTAAAGGAGGAATAAATTTCTTGAAATAATTGTTTTGCCTCTTCGTCACCTTCTTCAGAAAAGCTTATGCTGAAATTTACGTCACGTCCAGTTCCAAAAATCTTATCACGAAGAGGTTCAAGAACAATATTCCAAAAAGCGTCAGAACTTCCCATTTTTCGTCTGTATTGGCTTATCAAATCGCTATTAATGCCAATCTCTAACTCATTGACTGACGCAACATCTTCGCTATCAAACTCCGAATCTTGCATTAACGGTAAGAACTTCAAAATGTGGCTTCTTGATAAAGATTTGTAAGTGCCTGATTTCTGTTCAAGATAGTGATAAAGATCCATCAAACCCAAATTGTTGCCTTCTACTTTGGCTTGTTTTATCAAAAATATTCTTTTTAACCTCTCCGAAATAAATATTCCAAACGCAGTTTTTGAAATTGGACCTGAGTGGTCTCCTTGAATATAAGAAAACAGTTTCCTTGTTTTGCCTTCCTTAAAAATATCTATGTCTTTTAATTCTATAAGTCCCATATTAAATCTAAATGCAAAAGGACTATTTTGATAGTTTGTTTCATTAACTTCAGAACCAGAGACAGAATTTTCATCTGAAGGAAGAAGCCTGCATTCAATAATGGCATCTTCAGATTCCGAAAGGAACAGCACCGATAACAAAAAATCATTTTCTCCATAGCCTTTAATAATATTGTATTT
>JACQSP010000099.1 GCA_016205905.1 Candidatus Woesearchaeota archaeon | reverse complement strand
TTTATGAAAAGCTTTAAATATATCGCTGACTTGCTTAGAATAGCAAAAGTATTATAACCAAAAAAATGAACAAATCACTCAGAAAAAAAGGTGTAATTGTAGGAGTAGCTATAATTATCATATTAATTCTATTTGTCAGTATGTTCTCTTTCTATTTTATGTACATACAATCAAAAGATAATAAGAATAATATAAAAAATGCAATACCACAGATACAAGAAGAGAATATAACTGTTGTTACTCTTGCTCCAGATGAGATTGAAAACATTAATTCTGGAATCAAACCTGAAGATTATGTTGAAAAACCAATAATTGTCAACAAAGAAATAATTAATGCAACCAAAACAAAAGAAGAATTGGCTAATGAACTGTCAATTTCAGAGCATAAATATTTTATCCTGCAGTTTATCGGCCCAATTAAAGAGGAGTGGAAGATTAGTTTAGAAAAGATGAATGTTGTGTTTTATGAATATATTCCAGACTATTCCTCCAAAATCAAAGTTCCACCACCACAAATACCTGAAATTTTGAAACTGAAGTTTGTATCAAATATTATCGAATACGAGCCAAAATTAAAAATTGTGAAGGACACACAGAAAAAGATTGACACATTATCTAAAAGTGAAGAGATAACACTTTATATTGAAACATTTAAAGAATCGCCAGAGCTAAAAGCAGCATTAGAAGAATATGCAGAAAGTTATGTTCAGGAATCCCCTACGTCTTATAAAGTTAAGATTGAATCTTCTAATGTAAACAAGTTAATTGGCATAGAAGATATTAATATTATTGAGGAAGTTCAGCCATTAACTGTTACCAATGATTTCGCTTCTGATATTGTAGAGGCTGATCCGACTGGAAATATTCTGCATTTAAACGGCTCTGGGCAGACAATCGGTATTATTGATTCTGGCATTGATACAGGTGTTGATGCTCTTGGAACAGAAGGCGATATACATTTAGATTTTGATAATAGAATAGTCAATATCTCATCAATATCAAATTCGCTCTGTCAGTTATATGGTGCATCATGCACAAGCGCAGATGATGTAAATGGCCACGGTACACATACATCCGGCTCAATATTTGGCAATGGTACACAATCATCGGGACAGTACAGAGGAATGGCTTACGCTTCAAACCTAACTTTTTACGGAGCAGGTGATGATGCTGGCTCTAAAAGTGTTTATGTTTCTGGGTTGGATACAACAATGATACAAACACTTTACAACGACGGCGCAAGAACAGAATCAAATAGTTGGGGTTCGTCAACAACAGAGTACAGCAATGCACTTGCTAAACGGTTAGACGCATTCATGTGGGATAATAAAGACATTTTAATATTAAACTCAGCTGGAAATGACGGCCCAAGTTTACAGACAGTAAGAGATCCTGGAACTGCAAAGAACATTATTACAGTAGGAGCTTCACAAAGCAATAGAAGCAGCGGCAATGTTAATTTAATTGCATCTTTTTCTAGCAGAGGGCCCGCTAATGACGGCAGAATTAAGCCTGATGTTGTTGCTCCTGGTACAAACATTGTTTCAACAAGGTCTTCTAAACTAGGCGGTTCAACACAATCATGCAGCAGTGCTTTTGATAGCAGTGGTTATTATTCATCATGTTCCGGAACTTCAATGGCTGCGCCAATTACATCCGGATATGCTGCTCTTGTCAGAGAAAATTTTGTCAGAAATTTAGGATATGATTCACCAAGAGCATCGTTAATTAAAGCGATGATATTGAATGGGGCGCAGGACATTGGCTATGGCATCCCGAGCAATGTTACTGGCTGGGGAAGGATTAATTTGACCAATACATTGATGCCTTCTTATCCAAGATATTTCAAATATATTGACAATAAAACTGGGTTTACAAGCTCCGGACAGTATGATACGCATACGTTCAGCGTCGTAAACAACACAAATACAGGCAATAATCAGCTAAAGATTACATTAGTCTGGACTGACTTTGAATCTTCTGCTTCTGCAAGCACAAATTTGGTCAATGACTTGGATTTAATAGTTATCAGTCCAAATGGAACAAGATATTATGGAAATAATTTCGCATGGCCTTATAATGGCTCACAAGACAGGCTTAATAATGTTGAAATGCTCATATTAAACTCGTCTGTAAATGAGGTCGAAACAGGCACATATACAATCAATGTTTCTGCATATTCAATTTCTCAAAGCAGCCAAGATTATAGTTTGGTTGTTTCGGGCGGCCTAAATATTAATCCTATTGTTACTAAGTTTGACGGTGCCACAACTAATTTTGGCAACTTACAAAATCTTTATAATAAAACAGGCGTGGTATTAGAGAACACAACCAATGGCAAGATTGTTTGGAATGGATATGGATATTTTGGAGATATGAATTTTGACAAGAGTGTTATATTTGCATCGAATAACCTTTATGTTAATTCATCTGGACTGCATTCAACCTTGACAACAAATGTTACTGTTTCACTTTACAATGTAAGCTTTGCAATGCCAATGCCGTTAAAAGATGGTGTTTCATGCACATCATGCCAGATAGTTAACAGTACACAAGGCAGAGTAGACTTTTATACAATTGGTTTCTCTAATTACAGTTCTGCTGAGAATACAAGCTTAGATATTTGGGATGTGCTTGACGCTGGCAAACTAAATTCAACGACAATAAAATATCAAAATGAAGAGATATATTTCTTTGCGAATTATACTAATTTCAGCTCGTCATTGCCTGTAACATCTGCGACGTGCAATATTACATTCAATGATACATCCAGTAAATTTATCATGAGTTATAATTCTGGCATGGGATATTACCAGTACAACAGAACATTTGCTAATGCTACATTGTATTCTTATAATATTACCTGCACCTCAACAAACTTTTATCAGCGAAATTCCAGCAATACAACAACTATTTCAGATGCAAGTGCAGTTTATCCATGGCTCCCAATCAATCATTCAATTGTGTTAAACAGCAATGGTTCTGTTACATTATCATGGAATAAGACAAAAAATGCAGGAAGTTATGGAATAATTTATGACAGCAATGTTACATTACTGTGGGAATTTGCCGGCAATGCAACACCTAACCTTACTACATCTGAGCTGAATTATACTGATGCAACAATTAGTGCAATAACACAAACAAACAGTGTAGCACAAAGATATTATAAAATTGTAGCAATGAATTCTACTGCGAGAGTAAATGCGTCGAATACAACCCTGGGTGTGTTTAAAAAAGAAATTCCCGCCACAACAGGCAATCCTAACAGTGGTGTTGAACAGATTATTATGTCTGTGCCTTTGAATGTAAGCAATTTAAGTTTATCGGCATTAATATCAAGTACATCACTAAGTACATCAGGCGCATCAAACAGCGACGTGATTTATACTTATAATACCACAACTAACAAACCAGAATCTGTGCAATTCTTTTCTGGCTTTGGATGGTTTGGCGACTTTAATATGTTTAATATAAATCAAGGATATGTATTTAAACCAGTTACAAGTGCGTATAATATAACTTTTGTAGGAAGTGTTCCTGTGGCTAACAGCTCGTTTACATTATCATCTTCAACGAACATGGCAGGAAATGTAACAAATGCAGGCGAATTAAATATAATAAGCTTTAACACACCGCAGGAGAAATGCGATTTAGACTTGATATTTTACGGCGCAAGCAGTGGCGATATGCTGTTCAGATATAATACAGCAACTGCAAAATACCAAACAGCGAGTTATACAGCATCATGGTCTGGCGAGTTTGACTGCATTAATGCAGGAGAAGGTTATGAGATGAGAGTTGTTGGAAATAATTATACTGTGAATTATATGAGATAAAACTATATTTTATTTTATTCTAACTTAAGATAACGCTTAACATAAAATTTATATTCTGTTTAGATTTAACTAGCATAATGAAAGATAAAATTGCAAAAATCTGCAAGAGTATAGAAAAAGAAAAGAAAGTTAAAATATTGTTTGCAGTAGAAAATGGAAGCCGAGCATGGCGAATGGATAGCAAGGATAGTGATTATGATGTTAGGCTTGTTTTCGTTCGGCCTTTAAACGATTATATTCAAATTAACAAACCGAGTGAAGTCATTGAAGCTTATTATGACAAACAAGGAAATCCTTGTTCTTCTCAAGGCGCATTTATTGACATAAGTGGTTTTGATGTCTTCAAATATGTAAAAATGCTTTCTTCTTCAAACCCGACAACAATTGAATGGTTAATGAGTGACATTGTATATTACGGTGAACAAAATACTGTATTCAAGAAGTTTGCAATAAATAATTTTAATAAAACATCTCTTTATCACCATTACAAATCAATGTGCAGAAATAATTATTTAAAATATCTTAAGTCTGGTGAATTAGTAACCTATAAAAAATATTTATATGCGTACAGGGGCTTAATTAACGCTAAATGGGTCGTGCACAAAAAGTCTGTCCCACCAATAATATTTCATGATGCTTTGAAAGAACTGAAAAAGTTTATTCCACTTAATGTATTTAATAAACTAAATGAAATCATTGAGCTAAAATCACAAGGAAAAGAGAAAGATATTATTCAAAACATTGTGGTGATGGACAACTATATTGAATCTTTTTTAAAGGATGACAGTGAAGCACCAAAAGAGAAATCATATGCTACCTTATCTGAATTAAACGAAGAGCTTAGAAAGATAGTATTATTGAAGTAAATTATTTTTTACCCATTCATCTTCTTATTCACAGTATTTGCTTTATCACTTTGAAAATTAGTGTTTAGAATCCATTAAAAACAAATTCACTCTTTCTTCCAATATTCTGTCAAAAGATTAAGAAGCTGCTGGGCATCAATGTGATAACTGCCTTGGATATTGTATATATGGCATGCTTTTGCCTTTGGCTTGTCAGAATAGGTTATCTGGATTTTTAATTCGCCTTTATCATGCATATTGCCATAAGAAAACCATTTTGAATCAACAGCTTTAACAGATTTCCAAGGAATGACATAAACAATGTCAAATATTCTTTCAATAAATCCTTCTTTTGCAATGATTAGTTGTTGTTTTGGTGTTTTTATTATAGATATAATGCTCCAAACAACCAATGCCAAACAACCAACTGCTAAAAGAGCAACCAATATAACAATAAAGATTCTGAAGTTCAATGAATATTTAGTAAGCTCCAAAACCCAGAAGTTTGTTGTTCCTATAAAGTCTAATGCAGTCATAATAAAGCCAAATGCAAACACAAAGCTAAGGATTGACGTGAACAATTTCCAGAAATAATTTAGTTTTGCCTCAAAATAAAGTATTCTTTCATCATCCTGTTTCTTTTTTATGATATCACTGATATGAACAGGCAGCCTTTCATTGTTTATTGACAAGCCCATTACAATCGGCCATTCTTTAATCTGCTCTTCGTGTTTTTTCATGTGAGTATAAACAAGCGCATAAATCTTGTTAAAACTATCCAGAAAAATATGCGGTATCTTTAAGGTTTTTGTTAATGGATGCTCAGGATTATTATCAACAACATCCAAACAAATTGAAGTGACAAAATTGTCTGTTTCTCTTCTGTCTATTGTATATTTAGCAATATTATGCCACGGCAGGAAAGTTGCCCGTTTGTTTTGTCTTATCAGAATATAATCTTCATTTACATTGACAAAATATCTGTCATTATGAAAATGTACAAACAATCCATCAAAGAAGTACCAGAAAAATAATATAGTAAACAAAACTAAGATTACATTAACTGCAATAAACAGCCATAAGGAGAAAACATAGTTTGGCATTGAATTATATTCCATCACTGATAAAAAAGCAATAGCAGCAATTAGTATCAAGCCAAAGAATGCGCTGAGAGACTTCCATACAAAATTGCCTCCAGTTAACTTTTTAGGATGATAAAGATTTCTTTCCTGAGGATGTTCCACTAATAATTTATCGCCTTCTGGCAATTTTTTAATTTTAGTGTTGATATATGGCTGGTCCATTGAGAACTTCATTAAATAATGTAATATATAAAGTTATTGTAAATCTAGGCTTCATCAAAAAATTAATCTTCTTTTAGTTTTCAGTGCAAAAAATAACAACAACAATGGCAGCAGACGGCCAAATTCCTACGGAATTTGTCCTACTCGACACCCCGAATGGGGCAACCCCTGTCTCGTCTGCGCCATTGTTGTTATTTTTTGCAGAAACTTAACAAATTTTAAGAAAACGATTAAATAGATGAAGCCGTAAATCTAAAAAAATTATTTAGCACAAAGAAAACTATAATATTATAATAAATTTGCCAGATTTTTGATATCCTTATTTGCCACATGCGTGTATATTTGTGTTGTCTGAAGATTTGCATGACCTAATAATTTTTGTATGTGTCTTATATCTGCACCTGCTTCTAAAAGATGTGTTGCAAAAGAATGGCGAAGTGTGTGAGGCGTTACTTTTTTAAGTATTCCTGCCTTTTTTGCAGCATGGCGAACAATCATTTGGACGCTACGAAGGCTATATTTCTTACCCAGATTAGATTGAAATACCGATCCTTCTTTTCTTAACCCAAAATTTTGAATTAAGTCTTCTATGTTTTTATGAAGAAATATTATTCTATCTTTAGTTCCTTTGGTTACTTTGAGATGAATAATTTTTCGTTCAAAGTCGAAATCTTCCCATTGCAGGTTTACAACCTCGTTTAAGCGAATTCCAGTATAATATAAAATCATCAACAAAAAACGATGTTTTAGGTTTAATATAACATTAAACAAAGAGGTAATTTCTTCTTTATTGAGTACTTGAGGAAGATGCCCTGATTTCTTTCCTATAGGTAATTCTTCAGTAAAATCCTGTTTAAGCACATTCTTGTAGAAAAATTGCAATGCAAAATAAACTGAGCGAAGAGTAGAATGGCTCTTATCAACAGAGGTTAACAGAAATTCACGAGGAGTAAGGTTTGATCTTAAAAAATTCTGGATTAAATTGAGATACACATTTATGGTTTTAGGAGAATATTTTCTTAGTTTTAATTCTTCAGTGAGTTTTTGTAGATATAACTCATTCTCTTCCATATTCCATTAAAAAATCTTGTTGTTAATAAATGTTTCGCTTTAACCATCAAACACTCTATTAAACGCAATTAAAACTGCGTTTAATAGGTGTTATGCGAAATTGAGAAAAAGGCGCACTCGCATACAAAATCAATAGATTTATAAACAAGTTTATCACTCCACAGTTACTATGAACGCATTCGATGAACATCTAGCAAGATATAGACAAGAAGGAATAGAATATTTAAGAGCCAATCTTCCAGAAATTCAAAGAGTAGAATCTTTGGATGATTTAAAAGATTTGAAGCTAACAAGACATACAGATATTGGCGTAATCTTAATGTTACAATATGAAGCAACTGCTCCAACACTATTTCCTGCTGTTAGACAAAGACTAATGGATGCAGGTGTAGCCAAAAGACATAATATGTTACATACCTCACTTAAAAATGAGGGAACGCCTGATGAAGTTTATAATGTAACAATGGGATTCTATGGAGCCAAATTGCAGATTTCTCTAGATGTTCATAAATAATATTGTGCGCCTTTTTCTCAACTCTTCTTACCAGAAGGTCGACCCCACTCCGTTTCACTCGTAGGGTCGACTCGCATAACAGGGCTTAACCGACTACGAAAAATGAGCCTCTACTCTAAAGGTCTCCTTCTCATTTTTCTCCGTCCAAATTTTGCCCCATCTCTGAAAATTTCTCCAGCTCTTTTCGGATTTTCCAGCCATATGGGGAAAATCCTCACGAGGTCGAAATTTTCGAGGGGTCAAAACTTCGGTTAAGCCCGTTGTTATACGCAATTAAATTTTCACTTTAACGGACGAGTTGGGGGGCACGACGAAACGAAAGAGAATATTTATAAGGTAGTTAAATTATAATCTAATAAAATGAAGCAATATCATAATGAACGCCAAGAATTTTGTTCAAACGTATTTTTTTCTGGGCTTATTATGATTATTGGTGCATTGTTAATAAGTTATATTTTTTATCTCATACCTTTTGAACTTACTCTAATCTTCTCTGCAATTAAGGTAGGTTTATTTTTTGGTTTATTCTGGTTGATTACGAAAAAATTTCATCTCTATGATATTCGTTTTGCAATTATAATTGGCATAATTTCAGGATTATTTTTATTCTTCCTTCCACATGTACTTGACTATAATTATATCAGCAACTATGCATATGCAGAAGGGTATTCATTTGGATTATCTGATTATATAGACCTTTTCCTTGGTCAAGAAGGTCAAATTATTGGTATAGGAGCACACGAAGCGACAAGTTTTGACAATGGTTTTTTTGAACTATTTAAACTATTAATTATAATTGGAGGGGCTATTGGTGTTTCTGTTGCCATAGGTGGAAAACCTTATTCTACATTAAAAAAATTATACTTCAATAAAACGTTTTCAGTTTCGTACAATAAATACAAAGATGATATTTTATCAAAAATAGATGAAAATAACTTTAGAGAGATATTAGTTGCCTTTTTCGATGATGAAAGAAGATTTGCAAATATAAACGCTGAAAAAGGAAATTTTATTTTGTTTGAACTCGAAGGAGAACCGAAGAAGATTGTTGAAATAAATAATCAGGTCTATCTTCTGGATAAGGAAGAATACACTCTGATAAAAAAGTGCATAAATCATTTTTTCAAATATAAGGAGGATAAAGATGAGTGAAGAAACAAAAAAACTTACCGAAGATATCGTGGATTTAGGCAAACTAATCATAGTTGCGGTTATTATGATTGTTGTAGTTTTCTTGGTAATCAAATCTTTAATCGGCGAAGTTCCTGCTTATGTTGCTTCTGTAATAATTGGCTTGGGCGGAATATTTTTGTATGCAACAAACAAAAGTGTAAGAGACCATATAAATAATTGGTTAAAAGGAAAAAGATAAAACGACTGCCCCCCAACTCTAGACTATACACTCGGCTACGCCTCGAATTGATAAAAGTGAAAATTTAACTCTTCGGTTTCCCTTCGGGACGTTGCACTAAACCTCGTTTTTCTCTTCGAGAAAAAGCGTATAACAGGGCTTAACCGACTACGAAACCTTGCAGGTTTCTTCGTCAAAATTTTGCCCCATCTCTGAAAATTTCTCCAGCTCTGTTCGGATTTTCCAGCCATATGGGGAAAATCCTCACGAGGTCGAAATTTTCGAGGGGTCAAAACTTCGGTTAAGCCCGATGTTAAATGCAATTCGAAAACCCGCCTATCTTTGATAGTAAACCATAAACCCCTTTAATTGTCGCCTTCGCTAAATCGTGAAACGGAAAACTAATAAATGCTATGCACTTTCTTCTAACAATGGAGGTTGTATAACAAACAGGGAAAAGGTATACTGACAACATCGTCGAACCCTTTTTTTGACAAAATAGGCCGGCGCCAAATGTTAAAATTGGACTTTTGTTAGGAGCAAAAAATAATTTTGAGACAACCTGAGCGATTGTATAAGTTATATTCAATTGTCGTGTAGAATAATAATAGGGGGTTTCCGCTTTTAGTGCTTCGCACATTTAGCCTTTTTCTGCGAAAAAGAATTTTATTAGGGGGATTTCCTAACCAAACGTCAAAACTTTATCAGATTCTTCAACTAATTTTAACATATCTTCCATTGCAGAAACAAGGCATATATTGCTTTCTTCTTTTCCCCTTATTTTCAGGCAAGTTCCACAAGCAAGAATAATACCACTATTTTTTACAAATTTCTTAATTGAACCTTCAAGTAGCGGAAATTTTGAATCGTTTACACTTTCAACCCCACTTCCAAGAAGAAATACCTTCACTGAATGATTTTTGCTAATAGCCTCATTTCCAAATCGAAAACAATTCCAACAGGTTTCTGCATCGCTTGTGTTTAAAATTATGCCTATTTTCATGGTTTTACCTAGCGTTATCAACCATCTCAATTACATCCTTTTCAGCTTGTTCGGCTTCTTTCCTATCTACTTCAGGAAAGAACTGTGAAATCATCGTTGGCTTCATTCCGACAATCTTAATCTTTCCATTTTCTTCCAGCACATTAATCTTACAAGGCATACATAAAGAGATTATTCTGTTTTTGTTTAAGAAATTGTTAGCATGCTTTCCAGAACAAATCTCAATAATTTTTAATGGCTTGTGTTTAAATCCTTTAGCTGCTAATCTTTCCTTTATATCATAAATCTGAAATATGCTCCAACCTTTCTGTTCAACTGCTTTAAGCACTGAAACAACAGCGTCATCAAAACTTTTGTCTGTCTTAACAATATACGCAAAATCATCAACATTCATCTTTTACCACCTTTTCTAAATACATTAAATATGAAGATTTGACTGGCTCCCCACGGAGTTAAATGTTCCTCTTCAAAACTTTTTATATGCTTAAAACCATTAAATAGTTTTATCATAGAATCTTCAGAGTATTGTTTTATATCTAATCCACTACATTTTTTTGGACCATTTTCTGAAAATGTTGAAACAATTAAGTAACCGCTCGGTTTTAATAATTGCCTTACTTTTTCTACATATCCACTAATATCCTCTTTTTCTGTCAAGAAATGAAGAACAGCCCTATCATGCCAAACATCATACTTCTCATTCGTTTCAAATTCTCTTAAGTCAGATACAATCCATTTAACATCATTTGCTTTATTCCTTAATCTTTTTTTGGCTCGGTTTAACGCATTTGAAGAGACATCCAAGACGGTTATATTTTTAAAACCAAGAGCAAGAAGATTATCTACAAGATTTGAATCTCCGGCACCAACATCAATAAATTTGGCATCTTTATCTAGGTTTGTTTCAGATATCAAGTTAAGTGATGTTTTAGGCTTTTCCTGATGCCAGCTCACTTCATTTGATTTTTTTGTTTGATAAATATTCTCCCAATGTTCAGTTGCATCATATTTCATTTTTACCGCCTTAGAAAATCATTTTCTCGCTATAAATAATTTAAGCACGTCTAATAATGCCAGATTTCTATCTTCTACAATTTTCATGCCTGCTTGGATTATATTTTGTTTAGTGTTTCTGTTAATATTTACTCCCATCAAAAATGTTGTGATCGGATTATATATATGTTCAATTAATGCAATTACCGAGTTTTTGCTTAACACATGTTCAATCATGATCAACTTACCTGTTGGCTTTAGAACTCTTCTTATTTCTTTTAATCCTTTTATAGGGTTAGGAACTGAACAAAAAACACAGGTTGTCACAACATAATCAAATGAATTATCTTTGAATTCAAGATTTTCAGCATCCATCTGTTTTAGGGTAATATTTCTCTTCCCTGATTTAAATAACTTTTCTTTAGCTATTTGTAACATATTTTCTGAGAAATCAATTCCTACTACTTCAGCTTCTTTATTATAATATTCAATATTTTTTCCTGTTCCAATTCCTACTTCAAGAATTTTTCCTTTTAACGGTAAAATGTACTGTTTTCTCAATTTTGTAAACCATATCTTTTCAGCAAGTTCTATATGTAAATCATAGAATCTTGCAAGACGATTATACTTTTTTTTGATCTTAATGGATGTGTTCATTTTAAAAGTTCTTTTTTCATTTCCTCATATTGCTTTTTTGATATTTCTCCAGAAGCATATCTTTTTTTAAGGATTGTTAGGGAATCTTCACTTTCTTTCTTACTTGATTGATTGGCGTTGACTAAGGTGACAATGAGCCAAATAATAAGCCCAAAGAAAAGCAGCATAAAGAGGAACCCAAAGCCCATCATACCATAATTACCAATTCCAAAGCTCCCTACTAACAAGAAAACAATAATTATAGCAATCAAAATCCATACTAATATGTTTTTATCTTTTTCCATGATTATTATTACCCCATTAACTCCTTTTTTATTTCATCAAATTGTTTCTTGTTTATCTCTCCTTTAGCATATCTTTTCTGTAAAATATTAATTGGGCTTTCAGACTCTTTCCCAAATTTTGTAAACTTATAAATAAGACAAACTATTAGAGCAATTACTCCTATCAAAAAAACCAGCCAGAGTATATTCCATAAATTATTATAACTATAATATGTTGAATAGTTTCCCATCATTCCTGAACTTCCCATCATGCCCATCATACCTCCACCCATCATTCCCATCATTCCGCCAACATTCTCATTGCAATACATTGTTTTTGCCATATTAATATGAAACTGCTGTTCTACTTCAGAGCCTTCTTTAATTCCCATCATTTTATGCATAAGCTCATGGGCTTCTCCAGGATGCATTTGCTCCATGTAATATTCGCCAAGAATCTCTAACTGAGAGTCTGATAGGCTTTTGCAGTCTGCCTTTGAATCAATAAGATTTTTGGCTTCATTAATTTCCTGTGGAGTAATAGCATTAATTAAGCCAATGTTCAGCAACAAAATAACTGCTATAATAATTATTATCTTTTTCATAGTTTCACCTTATAGTTCCGTAATAATTTTTCTATTTTTCTTTAATTTCTCAACTAAAAGTTCCCTTATTATGTCAAATGCTTTAATTATTTTAGGATAAGCAAGCCAGTAGTAGATGTTCTTGCCTTTCCTGTTTGATGCAACAATTCCTTTGGACTTCATAATTGATAAATGCTGGGAAATGTTAGCTTGAGTTAATTTTGTTTTCTCAATAAGTTCTGTTACTGACAGTTCCTTATCTCTTAATAAATCCAAAATTTCTAATCTTGTTGGATTGGAAAATACCTTACATATTTCAGCGTGGAGTTTATACAATTCTTTCATAATAACATATTAGAATATTCTAATGTTTAAATACTTTTCGGAAACAGTGGCTAACATAATTTGTACTATTAGTATACTAAAATTCCTTGAGGTTCGAACAAAAATCAAGGAATTTTGTATATCTCGGGAATCAGAGATTCCTGAGAAGTTAGAAAGCTTTGCTTTCCAAC
>JACQSP010000090.1 GCA_016205905.1 Candidatus Woesearchaeota archaeon | reverse complement strand
TTATTTATAAAGTTAATCAGAAAAAAGTTTATCAAAAAAAGTTTCATAAGATTATATGCATAGATTATTCAAAATCCTCAATAAACAGAAAATCACATCAGTATCATTCCGGCCTATAACCCAGCGGCACTGGCATCTCGCATTTCATTTCTTTAAGCATTTCCTGATGGTAAGGCAATAATAAAACCTGAGCGCCATACTCATAACCTTTGCCGTGGCCAAAGAAACTGCCAATCCAACCGCCCATTGCAGACGAGCCCATAATAAACCATTTGCCGCCAATCCAACTGACTGCTTTTGCCTGCGGCAGATATTTGAGCACTAAAGTAAGGGCTGCACCAACACCACCACCTACTTTTGAGCCTAAAACAACTGCTTCTGACTCAGAATAATACCCTTTTTTTGGATAATAGAATAAGATAACATAATCACTTGCTGTGTTTATTGAAGAAGTATCCTGCTCTTTAATCTTTTTTTGCATTTCCTGGTCTGTTGCCACGCCGGATAAATATTCTATGTATGTCTTTGCTCCAAATAATGCGGGTGTCTTTTTTGTTGCCATAAAATTTAACAAGCCATTCACTTCTTGGTTTTTCGCATCTTCTTCGAATGAGACGACGCTGCAAACAACACAGTATTCGGTTGTTTCACCATGAACTTTAGAGAACAGATTTACATTGCCTTCATTAAATTTATACCAACACCCTGCCATTTGGTCGGCTATAATTTTGTTTATGTAATAATTATCACTTTCTTTGGGGTTATCTTTGCCATTGTATTCTTTAATATTTTTATAGATAATTGGGCAATTTATGTCCTTGCCGGATTTCTCAATTGGCGTCTGCGCTCCTGTTAATGTTGCCAAAACAGCCGGCTGTTTGAAAGATGCCAGCATTGTTGATTGCCTGCAATTATTAAGAGCTGTTGTTTCTTTGTATTTAATAAAAAGATTTGATTCAAACAATAAAATAAACAATAAAAACAGCATAATAAGTACACCGACGAGGGTAAACGCCATCATTTGTGATTTTTTAGTGCATATTTTTAAGGTTTTTGTTTTAATGTTCATGGCTAAAAAAATGGTTGATTTATTTTATCCTTTTCTATTTTATCTTTATCTTTTTTTATTTATTAAATAAGTTATTGAATTTTTTAATTGTTTCTTATTAATTCATAAAATTCTCGCAAAGATAAGTGGTGATTTGGTCGCTTTGAACTAAAAATATATGTGAAGGCACGTCAAATTTTGCGCTTAATCCTAATTGATCTAATACCTGAACAATATTCTGTGTGCTCCAGACAAAGTAAATAATCTGATAAGTGTTAACTGCAGAAGGTATTATTGAAGTTGATTGATCAATAACCAAGGATTGAGGATTGTAATACGGCAGATCTTTTTCATCAGAATCTGACAAGTCCTCGCCCATCACAAGCAGATTAACATTGTGTTTATTAGATATTGCATTCATATAAAGATGATCATAATATGTTTCTTCTGTTCCCTTAATGTTGCCTGTTGAAATTTTGTTTGAAGACATAAACTCAGCCAAGCCATTTAAAGACCCTAAAGAACCAGAACTTATGACACTTGTATCAAATGTTACCAAAGCGCATCTTGCACAATTTTTGTTTGTAGACAATAAATTAGCTTCAAATATATCTTTGCCATGGCCAAACTTATCCCAACAGGCAACCATCTCGTCAGCTATTGTTTTATAAACAAACTCTTCTGGCAAATTATCCTTGAATGTTGTCTGAACTTTAGTTTTTTCGCCCTCTTTAAACTTGAAAAGCAAAGGTTTATTGTCTTTAGTAATTTTGTCATTGTAAATCCTGACCATGCTTTGCGGACATTTTTCTCTTATAACACTGAAAGAGCCAACCTTTGTAAACTGTTCAGCGCCGATGGTAAATTTGCAAACCTCTTCCTTTGATTTAAGGCCAGACCAGTTAAGAAAGCTTGGAGCAATGACTAATGCAACTACAAAAAACAGCAAAACTAATATAATTTGCGTAAGCCTTGGCAAGGCTATTCCTATTTTTTTGTGTTTGAACATAATTAACTTGTTTTTGTATGAAAATTAATGACTTTTAGTATATTCTATGTTTGATTGGTTGATTTAGTGGGGCTGATTATGACCTTCCTTATTTCAAAATTCTTAATAGCCCAATTACAGACAATACCAGTGCTATAAATACTAAAAGTATAATTATGGTTTTTACTAATGATTCCCAATCTGCTTTTTTGCTTAGTTTAAGTTTAGTTAGCATGGTGATAATAAAATGATACTACGCACTGCACTATGCTTATCTAGAGTTATCTTTTTTAGATATATTTAAATGTTTGTTAAATATTCCACCTAATAAGATGGCTTTTTAGTAGATTTTAAGGTGTTATAGAGATATAGAAAAAGATATAGCAGAGTTATAGCAGAAACAGGTAGCTATATGAATCTTGTTGAACGAGTAAATAAGAGTATAAGCAGTTCTAAGCTTGAAAAAGCTGAAAGAGTAAAAGAGTTCTTTAAAAGGCACTATCCTGAAATAATTGCGCCTGTTTATTTTGGGCTTGAAACACTGCTAATGCATAAATTAGATAGTTTTAGCAGTGTGACTGAGACAATTAATCCGACCATGATAGACGCTGGAATTGGGTCAGTTTTTCTATATGCAAGCCTTTATGCACACCAGCACAGAGCTGAGGAAAGGGTAAAAGTTGTGCCTAAAGGTGTCTGGAAAATATTAAACCATCCTTTTGCTGCTGGATTTGCGTTATGGTTTCTAGTACATAATGAGATGATTAGGTTTGATATGTATTTACTAAAGGGGTTGTTTCATGATCACAGAATTGAGCCAAGATATGGTGAGTATGTCATTCTTGAGCCTAGCTGGTTAATGCCTCCTCTTGAGAATGAGAGAATGGGGTTTATTAATTTCATTAAAGGGTATGTTTCCAGAAGCTTTGCTTATTTAGCCATATCTTCTGCCCCATTTTTAGGGGTAACACAGGCAGTATTTGAATCATTAAAGCCATTATGCAACCCTGAGCAGAGAAAAGTTACATGGCTGGGTTTAAGATTAGTGTATAATTTGTTCAGAAGAGGCTATAAAAGATATTTGGAGATTAGTGAAGAAATGGAGCATCTTTCTCTTGAGGATTATGCTGCAAACCTTTCAAAGGCATATGCTTATTCAATGATGAGTGATGATAATAATGCGTTGTTTGAGCTAAGAAAAGCCCATGAAAAATTACCTTATAAAAAAAATGTCAGGTTTATGAGATTTAATTTATTTATAGAAAGATTGAATATGTACCTAACTGAATTTTTAGAAACACTGCAATTGAAAAAAAGGCTGAAAAAAGCAAGAAATGAAGGAAAACTGAATAAAGATATTTTAGTATTGTATTGCAACAGAGCATATAGTTATAAAGTACGCGGAGAACATACTAAGTGCCTCAAAACATTTGAAGAAGCACTAGAAGTATTCCCTGACAGCCTTGAGCTGAAAGTATTGTATGCTGAAGAGCTTGAAGCTGGAAATGACGACGAGAAAAAGAAGGCAGTTGAAATTCATAAAGCAATATACCAAAAGATTGAATCTGATGAAAAGTATGTGCTTGAAAGCTGCGGAGAAACAACGAAGCAAGTGAGGCAGATAAGCGGCGAAGCAAGCAAATTCCTAAATGCGACTTATATTTACAAACAGGATTCTCGTGGTGAAACAGAAAAGGCAAATGCCAATCTTTGCCAAGCACGGGAAATGTATTCTAGAACATTAGATGATTTAATGTATGATTCTAAAGATGAAGAAAAATATGATAGTGAAGGTAAAAAAAGGTATGAAACTAAAAGAAGTATAAAGAAGAGAATTGAGACACTTCAAACGCTTGGATTCAGCGAAGATTTACTTGTTATAGATTGTGATAACAAAATTGTGCAGGTCATGAGAAGAAGTGTCGGGCAAACATTATTGGAAAAAATAAATAATTGTTCTGAACCAGAAACAGAAGAGATTACTAAAGAAATCCTTACTGTGCTTGCATTTATTCATGCAAAAATGCCGATACAAGGGAAAAAAACAAGAAATTCTAAAGAATATTTTGAGGACAGAGTTGGAAAACTAAGGCAGGAGTATAATGTCGAAAGTAAAATTGTGGACAAATTGCGTTTAGGATATATTTCAGACGAACGATTAACACCTAATTATGTATTCAACAAAGATGCACATCCTGAAAACTGGATAATTGAAACAGGCTTAATCCCAGAATTAAGGCAGGAAAGAATCATTGCAATTGACTGGGACGAGAAAGGGACGATTGAACAGGCGCAGGAATTAGTTAATCTGTTAAACTATTCAGGAAAAATGAGCTGGGTGTTCAGAATAAACGCAGCAAAACATTATTTTAAGGAATATTCATATTTTAGGGCACTTAAAATACAAAAAATACAAAATACAGAAGCATCAAATACAT
Organism: Candidatus Woesearchaeota archaeon; assembly: GCA_016205905.1. Taxonomy (GTDB): domain Archaea; phylum Nanobdellota; class Nanobdellia; order Woesearchaeales; family DSVV01; genus JACQSP01. Next base: position 31,111 of record JACQSP010000090.1, on the reverse strand, counting down.
TATCAAATAAATTAGATAGAGGAATAATATATGAAAAACCACATGAACAATGGAAAGAACCTGATGAACAGGAGCAGAAATTATTTGCCCTGAAATATCTTAATTCTGTCTACGAAAGGGCAGTTGCATTATGTTTTGCCTGGAGCTCTCCATCTAGGCCAAGAGTGCAGCCATTGAGGGCGCAAATCTTAACAAATGCATTGGAATCTATTAGTGTGGTTAAAAAAGAATATACAGACTTCTATATTGATCACTGCACAGAATTTGTTAGAAGAGATACTGGACTGAGGATGTTGAAGGATTATTTTGAACATAATTAATTGTTAATTGTTGGTTTCTGGTATTTTTATTAGTTATTAACCTTAACCATTAGTTTTTGGTTGTTGATTTTTAACAATTGGTTTTTCGTTGTTTTCATTTAAACATTCATCGCAATAATTGAAGCAGAGAAATCAGTTGTTTGTGTTATCAAAACAATTAAATGATTAAGAATTTCTTTATCAAGACCGCTTAATTTTAAAGCTGATGTTTTTGAATTGATTTGTTTTTTATTCTCGTCAATAGTATTTAATTTTTTGATGTCAAAATTAAATAACAAATCATAATACTGCTCAAGGTAATTATTGGCAAGCTCAAAAATGTTAATAAGCTCCTTTGAAATTGGTGTTTTGAGGTTAATGTTTGTATCTTGTTTACCTAGTTCATTAATTATATATTTGTAATTATCGCAGATTTTTTCGAGGTTCCAGATTATTGTATACAGAAACACTGATTTTTCAAACCTGTGCTTGTTAACCAGCCTTTCGCAAAAGTTAGTCAATTGATTGTTAAGGAGCTCTTTTTCTTTGATTAATGGCAATCTTTCATAATTTTTAGTTTTTAAACATTCAATAAGCTCACTGCCCATTGAGATTGTAATACGGAATGAGCGCCTTAATGCAGCATCAAATTCCTCTTTGTTCTCTTTAGAAATAGATTTTAGCACAACAACATTTTTTGTTTCAGAGATTATGTTAAATCCTGTGAAAAGGTTTTTCATTAATTCGTAGATTAATTTAAGCTGGTCTTTGTCAATATAATTTATTTCAATTTCATCATAACCTGCCTTATGCAGTGCAGAAAGATACCATCTGATAACACGTTCATTAAGATTCGCGATATTAATTCTTATAGAGCTTGTTGCTCCAAGCTGATTTTGAGAAGAAATAATTAAGCCATCATTGAACTCTTTTAAATCTATTTCGTCGCCTTTACTGATGTTAAAACGCTTGACCCATTCAGATGGCAGTGAAATTACAAAGGTTTTGTCTGCGATTTGGATAACTTTTCGTTTCATAAGGATAAGAAAGTTAAACTAGTATTTAAAAGTTAACAGAAAAATGGTGTTTGGTTATCTGATTAATATCTTTTTAATAGTTTTATTAGAAAAGTAAACTTAAAAAAATAAACTAATTAAAATAGTGAAACGGGTGGCTGCGCCTTGGAACGAAACAAAAAATTAAAAATAATAAATTACTCCTGAATTTCAGTAAAGTCCTGCGGTATGCAGCAGACTTGGTTAGGGTCAACCTTTTTCTCTTCAGTCAAACATTTGCTTGTCTTGTCCTGTACATATCCATCACCGCATTCAAACATGCATTGCGCGCCTTTTACTTTCAGGCAATCAGAAATTCCTATATTAAACAAAGCTAATCTTCCTGTAAATATTGCAGCGATAATAACTAAAACAAGCAATGCAATAATTGCAACAATAATCATATTAAGCGACAAATCACCTTTTTTAAACATTTGCTCCACCTCGTTTGGTTTGTTTTTATTATTATATCTTTTATAATTATTTGTTAAGTCTAATATATAAAGATTATGTATATTTAACAATAATCTTATGATTTAGCTTATATCTCCGGACATTCGCCACCCATACATAACCATATTTCTAATACTTGGTCAGTTGGATAGATTGGAAGTGTATAAGGTGTTACTTCCATACTCTTTGCTCTTGCAAACTCTTCTGATAGGTATGATTTGTTGATATACGGCGCATTGTTCTGCACTTTGACAACAAAATGAAATGGCTGACCTCTTTCTTCTAATGGTTTAAGTATTTGTGAAACACCGCAATCAAGAGCATTTCTTCCATTAACTATATTCTGACAATCTGGATTGTCTTTGTATATAATGGACAGTTTCTCACTATTTTTGCAAATAATTGTGCTTCCTCCTCCTGCTTTAACCATATCAATAAACAAATCTTCCATTGTCGTGTCTTTAGTGCATCCAGATCCTGTCTTCAGCATTGCACTGATTATGCTCGTCGACAAATCTTTCTGAATGAAACTTTGCAATGGATCTTCTTTTGGCTTGAAATAAACAACAGAAACAACGAATAACACTATTAATGTTACTATAACTACTATAATCATTAATCCCATGATTTCTGTCTGCGCTTTATTGATTCTTTTATGTTTCATTTTTACATATTTTTATTAATTATTTGATTGATTATATACTAAAAGTATAAAAAAGGTTATCCATATACCTCTAATTCAATAAATCCAAAACTATTTGAATCTGTTAAAGGATCGTAAAGTGTGACTGGAAAAAATAATATATTTAATGAGCCTGCTTGCTTCTCTTCTACATATTTGTTATCAAACAACAAAATGCCATCTTTCGGCATCATTGGTCCCTCTGATGCAAATGCCTGTTTTATAATGATTTTTGCATTAGGAAACAGTTGCGCATAATATCTCTGATAAACTGGCTTGTTTTTTAAGACTTCACCAAAAATATAAAGTTTAGCAATATCTATACAATCAAACTCTTCTGTTGCCTGCACAGTGCACTGCAATTCAGGAAGAAATTTGACAGCCAAAGCCATGTCTATGGAACGTTTTGCATTAAATTCATCATTATCTTCTTTGGTTAAATGTGTCTGGACCTTTGCATAAAATACCAAACCCATTGTCAGCAGAATAAAAAAGATAATTAGAACTAAGATAGACTCGCCGATTTTTAATTGCGCATGTTTTTGTTTGGTGTGTTTGATATATGTGGTAGGTTTCATTTTTTTAGTTTAAATAATGCAAGTATTATCTTAAATTGTGTGCATAACTATTCATTTAAATTATATGGTTGACATAATTCAATTAATAGTATTTGTTTAGTTATTATTTGATGCTTTTAAGTTTTTATTTGCTTTATTAGTTGGTAATAGGGGGTTTTTTATACAGCCATTTAAAAAAAATTTAAGATTTTTCATGAGACGGGGACTGCGTCCCACAAACGTGCTGTGAGCAATAATATAATGTATGTAGTAAAATTGTGTAAAGTAAAAAAACATTAATGCTAAACAAATATAATCAATACAGTCTCGGGCACGAGTTAATTATTGCCTTATTATTTGTATCTTCAGCTATCTGAAATATCTTTGTGATTGAATAAAATGGTGTCTTATAAGCATCTTCTGTAAGTTCTTGAGGATATTCTATTGTCTCGTCTGGAAGTGATGCAAATTCATTGTAAACTTGGGAGCAGTGTGAGAATTGATCATTGTCAGCGATATATTTTGCAAGATAAAGTGCTCTATATCTGTAAACATCATAAATTCGGTTTAGATGATTGAATGATTTTCGCATATTGCACTCAAAGAAATTCTCATCTTCTGAAAATATTGCTCCAACCAATGCTTCTTTACCAAAATATCCAATCTTCTTCTGCTCGTCATAGCTAAATTCTTTCATAACTTGTTTATCTGACAAGAAGATGGCTGTCCCTTCAAAGCTAGGAGTTAGAACCAGAACATCAAATGTTGTATCTGATAGACTTTTTCCATTAGTCTTATCAGAGATATCATCAAATTGATAAAAAAAGACAAACCTAATCTTGTCATGGCCTTGGTCTTCGATTGAAGGTAATTGCTCTTCTTCTATCAATTCTGAGTTCAGAAATTCATTGTCTGACATTAATGCAAATATTTTTTCTGCAAAAGTTTTTGATTCTGCCATTGAATTTTTGTAGACGAGAATATATCTTATATTTGGTGATGTCAAGTAAAGAAAATTTGCAACTTTGAAAGGAACGCCCCAGTCAAGTGTCCATGTTATCAAAAAGTCGCTGTTAATCTCCTCTTGAGCGAATATAACTTGGTAGGGTGTCGGCTTGTTAACGCCAGTATCACCCATAGAAAAATCTGAGCTGCATCCTTCTTCAGTGCAGTCTGGAAAACATGTAAACCTGAGTTTAAGATTAGGTATTTCTAATTTTGAAGCTGACTTTGTTGACGAGGTTGCACCTTTCATAATTGAATCTAGATCATACAAAACCTTGCCAGCTAATTTAAGATTAGAGTTCTCTAAATAAGACTTGCCAATAAAAACAAAGAATAGCAGGATAACTGTACCTACAACAAAGATAAATATCCAGTTGAACTGTATTTCAATCACACCTTTTTTGTTCATGGTATTTGAAACTGTAAGTTAGTTGAATAATTGGATGGAATTAAAGGTAAGAAGTAAAAAGTAAGAGGTATAAGGTAAGAGGTACGATGATAACATCGTAGTTGTTCCCCCTTACCCCCTACTCTTACTTTTAACTGTTTAATCTTTACTTTCTTACCTTTTTAATCACGCCTCTGAAATCTTCACGCCATTACCTATACCTGTAATTTTTAAAGTGATTTTCCTGTCTGTAACCTCGAAACATTTGTAGCCATTAGTTTCATCAACAACCATTTTAGTGAGATTAATTGGTGATTCCAAAACAAACGGAACAGTCATTACGTTTTGTGTGCCAGACTGCCATGCATCGCACATTACAGCGTCAAGGTCTGGAAGCGAAGGACAACCATTTTTATAAGCATCTATTGTAAAAAAACATACCTTCTTGACTTCTTTAGGCACAGTATATGTTGCTTTTTTCCAGCTGCCATATTTTGTGACTAAAACATCCACATCATTTTGTAAACTTGTTTTGAACTCAACAAGGTCAACTGATTCAACCTGCTTGACAATCTTGCCGATATATTTAATGCCTAATAACAGCATTGTGCCTATAACAAACAAGGCCAAAATGTAAAAAAACATTTGTTCAACCTGCGACTTCTTTGAGTTAATGTGGCTTGTTTTTGATGTTAATAAATTAGTAAATAGTTTCATAACTTCACCTTTGATTGTATCTTTTTTTGCTTATTATATACTAAACGTGATTAATTTTCGTACAAATTAATCACGTTTGTATATACAAAAGTGCAAAATAATGTTCGATTATTTTACACTTTTAGTATATGTGTAATTTACCTCTTCTTTGCAATGTTTGATAATTGTTTAAATGCATCCTTGCCTTTGCCTAGTTTTGACATAGCTGATTCTTTTTTCAGCTTTGAAAGTTTTTCAATAGCTGAAGGGGCTTTGGTTGAGGGTTTAGTCAGCTGCTCAACTGCTTTCTTTTTAGGTTTGAGGATTTCTTTTGCCTTTAGTTTAGGTGCTTGTTCTTTTTGTGCAGGCTGTTTTTTAGTTTCTTGTTTTTGTTGTGGCTTTGTCTCTTTTATTTCTTTTAACTCTGTTTGTTTAAGTTTTATTTCTTCTTTAGCTGCACCTGTTTCAGGTTTAAATGCTTCTGAAATCTGAAGTTTGGGCTGGATTTTAGGTTGGATTGGTGTTTGTTTTTGTATAGGTGGTTGTTGTGGGGTTTTGGGTTCTTCTTTTTTCATATCTGTTCTTGCACTGGTTAAGTTTTGTTTTATTTCTGATTTTTCTTTTTGTTCGCCTGCACTTTCAAATGCGCCAAATAGTTTACTTCTTTGTTTAAGTTTTTCCTGTGCACGTTTTTCTCTAAACTCTCTTGGCAAAGGTTTAAAGAATCTGTTAAATGTCTGCCTTATGCCCAATGGTTTTGATTGTGGCATTCTGGTTTGTACTGATGATTGCTGTTGTGGTTGTGAGAATGGTGATAAAGGTCTTGACTGCATTCTTTGTTGTGAGTTAGGATATTTTGCCTTGAAAATATAATTATTATAATAATAATACCCGCCGCCGCCAATACCTGCGATAATAAGGAGCACAATTAACCATATCCACCATGTTGAAGGCTCGTCTGTTGGTTCTGTTTTTTGTGGAGGTGTTTCACATTTTTTACATGATCCACCACAATCTATTCCTGTTTCATCTTGATTTTTAATTCCATCATCACAAGTTTCCTCTTCATCATATGAAGGTATAATTTCACAAATATTTGGACAAGCGCCGCCACAATCTATGCCCTGCTCCTGTCCGTTTTGAACATTATCATCACAGCTTGGCAATGTACAAAATCCTGATTTACAAAATCCCGTACTGCAATCGCTGTTTATGTTACAATTCATTCCTTCCTGACAAGAAGCGCAAGAACCACCGCAATCTATATCGGTTTCTAATTGATTAAGTATATTGTCTTCACAGCTTGCACTAATACATATTCCACTTTCGCATTTACCGCCGATACAATCTGTTTCAGATTTGCAGTTTTTGCCATTACTGCATTTTTGACAGCTTCCGCCGCAATCTATATCTGTCTCATCACTGTCGAGAACATCATCTTTGCAAACATTAATGTTAGTGATATTAACTTCAAAACCAGGATCATAAGTTGTATCAACATAAGTGCTGTTGCTTGCTATTGTGCTGACTAAACCAACAGAGTTTATTGCTTTAACATTCCACCAGTATGTGGTCTCATTATTTAAATTTAGATTGTGTATGGTTTTCTTTTCACTGTCAGTTACTGCCCAATCAAATATATCTGCAATACCTTGTTTAGTGCCTATTGAATAATTATATCCTTTAATTTGTGTATTATTATCATAAGCTTCCCAGTTTGCTGTCAATGTGTTTAATGAGCTCGTGTATGGCTGTGTTTTTACCTGAACAACTGGCGGCGATAAATCAACAGTGAATACAAAATCTTCTGAGATTGGCCCTTCTGCTGCAGTAAGGCACTCGAAATAAAAGTCATGCTCTCCTTCGATTAATGTTAATGGACCGCCGGTATGTACTTTATATGCATCAACTCCTTCTGTAACTGTTTTCATAGAATATTGGCCAACTAATTCTTGTGTTGGGCCAAAAGTGCATTCGGTTGATTTTTTTGTTGTATGAAGCTCAAAATTAACAGATGTGTAACCTATAAATTGGGCAGGCTTAACCAGTTCCAAGCCTGTGAACTGCGACGTGTCAACTGAGAAAGTTATTTTTGCCTCATTAGAAATATGCATCGAAGCAGGCTCTGTCGGGCCATTGTCGCACTTGACATAATAGGTATAATTTTTCTTGTCCTCAAGATTGGTTAAGGGATGCTCGTTCACATAACTCAAGTTTTGTGTTTCATACTCTTTGAAAAGCGACATTGTGAAATAAGTTGAGTTTTCTTTCTCTGAGAACTTACATCTTGATTTGTCATTAGTTATTATAGTAAGGTTTGTTTCAAGCGGCGGCTCAATAATTGACGGCGGACTTTTTCCGTCGCTGGGCTGAATAAAACTATTTTCTATTGACGGCGGTGTTGTGTCCCAGATTAAATCAATTTCCTTGATGTCAAACACACCACCTGGAAATGTACACTTGACATAAACAGTATAATATGTTTCTTCTTTCATACCTGGAAAATTAATGTGATTCTTGAATTTCTTGCCTTCAATCTTCTGCATCTGTGACGTGAAACCGACTTTTGGATTTGTTGATAAGGCGCAGCTTTCTGCTGCTGGAAGGTCTTTAGTTGTTTCTATAATTAAATCAAACTCTTTTGTCTCAGAAACACCTTTTGGCGGAGAGATAACTTCAAACAAATTGCCGTCAAAATTTGAAACCATGATATAATATTCATAAATGCCTGAAGTTTTTCCTGAACGGTCAGTGGCACTCAGCACAATCTTGTTAAGGCCAGATGAAAGGGTTAATTCTTGTGAGAATTGATTGTTTGCATTGAGAGTAAATGTTTGAGTTGCTTTTAGCTGTGGTGGTGCTTGGGCTTGCCCTGCTTGCTGAGAATCAATTTGCTTCGCTAATGATTTTAAATAATCCTCTGTGATAGGATAAACGTCTATAGTAAGCTTGTTTTGAGGTGGTGGGTTTGCTTCTGCATCGCTGTCAACAACTTCGCCGTTTATTGTGAACAATGGTGTGAAATATTCGTATGCATTAATCATTTCTGTGTGTGGTTTTAATAATGGAACCTCTACTGTTGGGCCAGAATTAGAATCTATTAACAGTTTAACACACTGTTTTTCTTCAATACTGCCACCATATGAACTGTATGAACTTAAATCTGAGGGGTATGTATCTTCTTTTGATTGATAGCATAGCCATTGCGGCTGTGGTGTGGGCGAGATTTTAACTGCTGAGTATGATTCATATATAGTGCCTACAGCAGGAGTGGAACTTGCATCAAAATTAATATTACATTTGGCTGAACCTGTTTCTATGCAATATTTTGTCTCTTTGCATCCAAAACCATATTCTGGCTCGTCATTGCATTTTAAGTAAACTGATTGTGAGGCTTCCTGTTTATTGTACCATTTAGAAATATCAAACGTGTTTCCAGCAGAATCTGTCAATGAGGTTTTTGGCGGGGTTGTGTCGTAGACAAACTGGATTTCGTCTTTATGCAATTTTCCTGAAAATTTGCACATTACCTTGAACTCGTAAACTTTGTTCTCTGTCAAAGAGAATGGTGTAGAATATTTAGTAAATATGTCTGCCTGTGTTTTTGAGGCAAAACCGCTTAACACATCAAAAGTATCGCCTGTACCAATTCTGCAATCATCATTTGGACTTTTATGTGTCGTCTTAATCTCTAAGTTTACAGGACTATAATCTATTACTCCTTCAGGCAAAGAACCTTGTATTTCCTGATCAGCATCAATCTTTACAGAAGCGGTTTTATTAATCTTGTTGCCCAATTTATCTTCGCATACAACTGTGTACAGATAAGTTCCGTCTTCCAAATTATCATAAACTGCCTGGAAAGAGTTACCTGACTCATAATTAATTTTTTTAATGCCGTCATAATCTTCAAAAATATCGTAACATGTTGCTTTCTCGTCGAGTTCTACTGATAATAATACACTGCTTTGCTCAAACGGATAAGACTGGTCAAGTGTTAGATAAGGAGTAATTGTTATTACTGGTGGTTTGTTATCAATGTTAAACGTGAATGATTGAACAGGTTCAAGATTATGCGCCCCATCTTCTGAATAGAAAAACATTGTTTGTTGGCCGCTTTCCATGGAAAGTATTTTTGATGTGCTTCCTGCATCTGGAACAAATAAAGTATCTGGATAACAATAATTAATGTTTTCTTCAGTTGTGCCATCTTTGAAATTGGTTTGATTTTTATATTGGTCTATTATTTCTTTAGGCAATGGTGTATTGTCAGGGAAACAATAATATGTCTTTAACTCACCTGAACTGGGCCTTCCTTCAAAAGTAGGATCATTGATGGCAAATTTTAATTCTATCTGACCAACATTTGACGGCGCAATAACTTCTGTCTGCGGTGGTGTGATATCAATAGCTTTCTCGCCAGCAACATCATACTTGCCGTCGCCGTTAGCGTCTCTTATACAGGCATCTGTATCATCTTTCCATTTACATATTTTAAAATCAAGAAGGTCATGGCTGGGTTCAATAATAGAATTGTCACCCCAGATTCTTTTTCCTGAAGTGTCATAAGTGACATTTACCTCGACAGAATGTGCTTCACCATAATCATCAGTACCGTAACTCGCATGACAATCTTCTTCTGTGTCATAATTAGAACAGGTTATTTTAGAAGATTCTACGCACGAGGTTTTAACTTGGTCAAAATAACACAATGTTGTTTCTGATTTAAAATTATCTTTACAAGTATCAGGATTACAACCGCCAAATAATTTAGACGTCAATTTGTTGCACATATCGCAGGTTTTATAGTTTGTGGTAGCGTCTGTGCAAATACCTGCTTCTATTGCATAAGGCTCGAAAGTTTCAAAGGCAACCCATTGACAATTATAAGGCAGGCATTTGTTCTTTACATTGGTTACAGTAGGATTTTGTGAATTTGCACAAGCATTTTCGGATTTATAATTAGAGCAACTTCCTATATTCTTGCATGAATCATACGCATCTTTAATTGTATTGGTTGAATCATAATAACATACGGAATTAAGATAGCAATTTTCTTCATTAGTTGTTGGTTTGTATCCGTAATATTCCTCTGGAACTGATAATGTGCTGCTGCTTAAACTTAAACTGCCATACATATTAAAAGGGTTACCGCAAAAAATGCAAGGAGTGTTAAGAGCACAGGTTGTGGCAATTACACCATTAGTATCTTTTGTTTCCATGCAAACTTCTTCAGGCCATTCTCCTGAACTGCCCTGACAATTTTCAACTTGAAGTTTATTATTCTCGTCGCAAGAATATTTTTTTGTTTCAGAACCTAAATAATCTAAATTGTTTCTTATACAAAAATGACCAGAATGGCTTAAGCACATCTTTGATCCGGATTTCATGCTGAAAGCATTAGAAAAACTTATTTCTTTGTCAGGATAAACAGATTCGAGTACATAAGTATAATCTTTTTCTGGCAGGATTTTTGTGTCAAATATTGCTGAAACGTCTAAGCTTTGTTTTGGTCCTGGTTGTAAGATACCATTATCGCCGAAACAAACGATTTTCGTTGGATTTCCATTTGCATCTAATTGTTCTAATAAACAATCCATATTATCAGAAACATCAACAAACTTTGTGCTTGTTTCTAAAGTAATTGTGCCGTCGTTATTCACACCGCAACTTCCTGCTGTTCCGTCGCATCTTAACACTTTTAACTTAACTTCTGGCTCTTGGCATTCAAAATAAAAGCTTAGGTTTAACTTTGCTTGGCCATAAACATGCTGTACTTTAAGGTTTTGCGCTGGTTTGTGGAGATTTAAACATTCGCAAGCTCCGCAAGTATCAGGAACACCGTCATTATATTTGCAGTCATTAACTCTGCTTTTACCACCCATAGAGAAACAGCATTTCCAAAAATCGTCTGACTCGTCGAAGTAGGAAACTTTTAGACTAGGGGTTTTTCCACAACCATCAGGAATAATTACGTTGCCTGCTGAATCTTTAGTTGCGCCCTTATCCATTGAACATTTTAAAGTATAACATTTTGTATCCTCACAATTGGTAGCACCATTATTATCTTCGTCTATCTCAGCGCCAAAACATTGCTCTGGAGCGCCAATTGGTTCAGTTATTCCCTTTTTAAATATTCCATTTTCACATGTATAAGTAGTCTTACCACTATTATCTATCACGTAAGTTGTTTCTCCTTCAGTACAAGGTCCGCATGGTACAATGCTACATTTACCTGCGCAACAATATTTGCCAGTTGCATATATATTGCCTATTTCAGATAAAGGATTAATAACTTCAGGGAAACCGCAAACCTCTTTTCCGCACTGGCAAAGTCCATCTTCTTTTTTGTTTTCTCCTACCTTACATTCGTCAAAACTGCATTTCTCAGACAAGCCGAAGGATTTGGTACAGCATGGATCTGGTGTTTTGCCTTGTTTAAGCAAGTTTTGATATATTGCATAATTTTTATTATCCTGTGCTTGATAAGAAGATTCATAAAATCCATAATAATCTATTTTTCCGTCGCCATCATTATCTATCTGATCGCTGCATTCTTTTTCTGATGCTGTTGCTTCTTCTGAATCATCTTCTTTAGCAGAGCATCCTTCATCAATAGGATAATCAGTAAGACCATCATTATCATCATCAATGCCATTCATGCAAGCTGGCAATTTACCTTCATCGCCTGAAAGAGCAGTTAAAGAATTGCAATAATTTGTACATAATGCAGGGCTTGAAACAGAAGGATTAAAAACAGAGCTAGGAAGACTGTTACAATATCCTTTAGTAGTTCCTGTTTGCTGTTCATACTTTGTGTCAACAGGTTTCCAAATACAGCAACAACCAGTTGTGCATTCATTTTCATAAGATATTTCACCACTGTGTGCTTTGCAGTCAGCTTCTGACGCGATTTCAGTGTTAGGTAATATTTGTGTGCATGGTTTATCTACTAAATTAGGAAAATAACACCAATCATCTTGCGCATAAACTAATGGTATAATATAAGAAAAAGAATAAACAAGAGAGAGAAAAATAGTTAAAACTATCAGTAACATCAGCTCTTTTTTATGTTTCATAGTATATAACTATTAATCTATTAATTAATACTATTTAAATATGTTGTTTTTATCTGGTTACGAGGGAATAAGTAATTGCTTTTTTTATTTTTTTAGTTCCTAGGCGAAGCCACACGTCTTATGAAAAAAAGGTAAAAGGTAAGAAGTAGGAGGTAAGAGGGAACAACTACGAGGTTATCATCGTACCTCTTACCTCAAACCTCTTACTTCTTACCTTTATTTGTGGACGTGGACTTCGTCCCTAGAACGAGTTGAAAACGGAAAATAAGATTAAAAAACAGAACATTAACTGATAGTACTAATCCTAGAAACTATTGAAATATGTTAAAAGCAAGAGAAACTGAACAGGGTGTTGAGTTGTACACAAAATGTGTACAATTGAAATTACCTGCACTATCACATTAATATTAACACTTTATTTACACCCTGTTTCTGTACAGAGTTTTGCAGAAGGACAATTGTCCCACGCTGTTTGAAAATTATGATTAACTATGTTCATATTATAATAACATTTGTCACCAAAATGACAGTATCCTTGGAAGAACGCTCCTTGTGTGCATGGCTCAGGGATGTAAATAAAAAACAGGTTTTTTCCTGTAGCTAACTTTTGGTTAAGTGCGCTTTGCTGGTTGGTACCATAAATCTTTTTTTGTATGTATAAGTTAGGTTTTCCATTATCGCCTTTTTCAGCGAACTGTCTAAATGCGTCTGTTTCTGGCACAACTTCTGGACCTTGGTTATTAATAGTGTTTTTCACTATAAGATATTTGTTTTCAAAGTAATACATTTCGTAAGGCAGTTTTGTGCCGCTTAATGCTCTAGAAATAAGAATATCAACGTCGGTGTTATCGTAAGGTATAGTTGGCGTGACTATTGGTGTGGTTTGTTGCGAGGATGAATGTGTTGAAGGTTGTGTTGGCGAAGAATATCCTTGTTGTGAAGAAGGTTGAGAAGATTGTGATGAATCTTGAGTATCATCTCCTGATTGTGTTTCTGATCCTTGTTGTGATTCTGTGTTTTCTGTGTCAGGCAAAGTTGGTTCTTGTGGTTGTGGTGTTAATAATGATTCTGAAGTAATTGTTTGTTTTACACCTAAAGTTACAGTATCACTTGGATTAGTTGAATAAATTGGATAACCCGAGATTTGGTAATCTTTGGTTGAATCAAAAGGAAAAGGATTTCCGTTCTGATCTGTACCGAAAGCCAACAATGGAATAACAAAAATCTTTACGTCCTGCCAGTCACATTTGGGATTGTTTGTATTATCGCAGACTTTTACTCGGATAATATGTTCGCCGGCATCATGTTGTGTTAGTTTATAAGTTACTTTTCTTCCCTTGAATGCTGACGGCAGCTTGTCTTGCACAAGGCAGCTTTTTAATGAATCTTTTATTCCGTCTAAACCGCTGTTTGTCGTCGGAATACAATCAATCACTCCGTCATTATCCTTGTCTGCATCAAATTTAGTATAACCATCAACTGCCTCGTAATAATAATAATCTTTCATAAACCCCTGCTCATGATTATCCTCGTCAGGATCATATCCATAAGGATCTATTACAAGAGTCATTCCCTCGACAAGAACAGCATTGTAATCAGAAAATTCTGGATTTAAGTTTGGTGCAGTTAAATAATCTAAAGTTGGGTTTCTATTCTGAAAGATTACCTGATAACTAAACTCCTTTCCGTCAATCAATGATTCTGTGTCAGTAATCTTGACAACATAATCATTATTTGGTAATTTCTGGGTTGAGACAATCATTCCTGGCTTTAAGCACTGCAAATTTTCGTTTGGACCGCAAGTTTTTAATGTCTGCGCATTAGTTATCTCGAAAAATATATTCTTTGAATCTTCCTGCCTCATTCTTGCCAATAATTCAAATATGTGTTTTAGCCTGATATGTTTCTCTACTGAAATACCGCTGATATCTATCACCGGCAGGGTTTCTTTTAATGTTGACTGCGGTGTTGATAATGCCAACGTCATGTTAAGATTAGCAACAACAGATGATTCTGTCAAAATAATGTCTACATTGAAATTTTGTTTAATAATGTTATATCCTTGAAGCTCTGGCAGTGTTTCGAGTTTTATGCATTCGTTTGTTTTTTGCGTGATGTATTTACCTAAATATTCTTGGACAGAGTTATGATCGTTAATGTTTTCAGTGTCAAAAATGTACGGTGCATTGCCGCAGTAAGGCACATTAGATTTAGGGTCATTGTTTGGGCCAAACCTGTCGCATAAAGGTATGAACGGATTATTAATGACACTAATAAATGGTGTTGGTACACCATAAATAGAAGGTTCTTGAGCTAGAAAAGGGGAAGATGTTAATGTTATTGTACTTGGAATATAAGGATATTCTGGCAATTTAATTATTGTTGGAGAAAGCAATGAATAATGTATTCTTATACCATCTAATTCATAATATTTGCTTGTCTGCGACTGTTTACCGCCAATGGTCTGATTATCATAAATTGCGCCGCCTTGTTTACCTGCTAATACTAAACCTTGTTTTGTTGCCTGGTCAAGACAGCTTTTAATGTAAGTAGTATATTTACCTTTGCCGATAAACAGCTCTCCTAATTGGGACTGTTTTGTTACAAAACCTTTTTCTGTCGAGCTAGAAATGCCGAATAATGCCAAACCTATGAGAATAACAGACACAATTCCAAGAATCATAAAGATTGCGAGTTGGGATGTTTTGTTCATGGTGCATTTTTGATTTTTTATGGTTTAATTGTATTTTTTAGTTCTTTTAGTTCAAAGGCGAAGCAAAGAGCGAGTAAGTCGTTAGTCGTAGGTCGTAAGTCGTCAGCTGTTTTTTTCGTTTTTTGTTTACGACCAACGACAAACGACTTACGACAAACAGTTATTATTATTCATGAGACGGGTGGCTTCGCCCAGGAACTAAAAAAATATCATATTCATTCTATTAATATTATTGTGTGTATTATTTCAATCTAATCTTCGCAGTCAAGTCTGGCCAATAATTCATGACTGCATCTTCTGTGCCGTCGTAGTCTGGTGTTGATGGAATGATAATTACAACCGTTGTTGCACCATTGCCATAATCTTTGTATCCGCAATAAAGCAGAGGCGAGGTCTTTTCAAGCTCGGTGCATACCTTGTTGTCTGTAAATATGTTTTTGTACATAATAACAGCGAAATATCTTAACTTTGAAGAGGGATCGCCTGATGCATCAGGGTCAGATTTTCTTTCAAGAACACCAAAAATTGTTTTATCACCATCTTCTTTTCGTGCATAGTAAATTTTATCTAAATCAGATATAGAGTTAATAATATCCATCTCCTTTTTCTCTGCGATTTTGTCTTTGTTATCCTCATATTTATAATAATCTTTTATATCCTTAACATTATTAATTAAATTATTATTAGTCACTTCGTCGTATGTTAAAGTCAAAAAGTTCTCATCTTGCGAATTGTTACTAAATATCATTGCTTTTGTAAAATTATTAAAAGCAATATTATCATTATCACAGGTTTTAAAGAGTAAGAAATCATCACCATTTCCGTTTTGCGGGTTAGTTCCTTCAAGAATAGTTTTACATTCATCTTCAGCAAATTTCTTGCTGGTTAATTTAAACAAGAATTCATTGTTTAATAATCCTGTTGTATCAGATGTTCCGTAAAACAATTCTCCTAAATTTTCAATATTAAACATGTCTACATCTTTTGCAGAGGTTGGAGCGCAAAGACCTATTTTAATCTCTCCTTCTGGCACTTCTTCAGCTGTAAAACATTCTTCACCTTCATCACAATCACTATCATCATAACATTGTTTAACACATTGTCCAACATTGGCAGCTGGTTTTTTGTAGCAGCCATAACCAATGCAATTAGTGTCATCTTCTGTGCATTGAATACAATTAGTGTCGTCTGTACATTGCTCAAACTCAGAGATTTCTTTGGTTTGGTATAATTCTTCGGGTATTTCATCATATTTTAATTGCGGGTTTAATGTTGTGCCTAAATAAATCTCCTCATCACCATCACTATTTTTAAGTTTTAGGGCACAGAAATTATTATAATCCTGCTCTGTCACAAACAAATCCTTTGCAAAGTCAAGGTTGTAAAAGTTAAGAACACTTTTTGGGGTGTCGCATTGTAAAGTAAATTCATTTGAACTCTTTTGTTGCGCGAGGGTTAACAATGCTGTTGCGAGATAGGTTGTTCGGGATGTCCATTGTGATGAGGTTATTGTTGAAGCATCTTTAAAGTCATAACCATCGCCATCTTTTTTCACAAATTCTGGCTCGCAGAATCTGTCGCCGATAAACATCGCAGGCTCTCGTGTACACTGAGAATTAGGTTGTGTATAAGTTTCGCAAATGTCTATCTCATGCTGATCTTCATCGCCTAAGTTATAAGCATCTTTTTCAGGACAGGCACATGACCATTTATCCACACAATATGCTAATCCTGTTTGAGAAGGATCAGTTTCGCCTGCAAATTTCTCGTCGTACCAGTTAAATGATGCTTCGCCAGATGTCCATTCTCCGTTTGCGCAGAGATAAACTTTTTTTGGATCAACATATTTGTCAATAACTGTAGCGCCGTTAGCTGTACAACTATTTCCGTTCCAACAATCTCCTTGGAAACAGCAGCCTTTGTCAGATTTAACTTTCATATTTTTAATAAGTTTAAAATCATCATTAATGCCTGATTCGTGCAATACATCGCCTTCTGCAGGATATCTTCCCAATATATCAAACTCAGGGTTTGTACCTTCTGCATAATCCTCTGGCATAATATCAAAACTTAGCCAAGTATTGTTTGTGAAGCAGTAGGCGAAACGGTTGTTTGTGCTAACTAAATCATCGCCGGCTTTGAGATAGAAAGAGCCGCAAGAGCTAATCACATTATCTTTTGTAAGAGGATCATTATTAAACAAATAATTATTATCACTCTCTTTGAATTGTTCAAAGTCATAACTTTTACCAGTTATGGCTTGTAAACCGTCAATTTGACCGTCAATATTATAACACAAGTTAAGTTCACCCTTTTTGTTAATAATAGATAACTTATTAGGGGTATTCCTTATCTCGCCACTTTCCATCGCTTCTCCTTGGTAGCATGCTTTATTTGGCTCTTTCCATACTTCACCGCTTTCTATTTCTGCGCTTAGGCTGTATGCTTTTAATCTATTCTTGGTTAAAACATAATGCTCTCCTTTTTCAGTATCAATACTGCTTGCTGTTCCTTCATCATTAAAATTTTCAAGAAGTTTTGTTCCATCTTTATACTTATTTCCACAACAATGATGACCTGTCCATGTGCCACCTAAGAACAAATTACAAATAGTGAAATCATCTGAATCTGTGTAATTATCACCAGATAATTGTTTGGTCATGACGTCGTAAATGTAGTCTGGGGCTTTAGGATTTAATATGAATTTTTTATTTATAATAGATGGTTTGTTGTCTTTATCAAAAGCTGTTGCACCACCATTACCAACGCCAAAATAATTTATCTCACCTGCTTTTTCTGGTGTTAACCATTCAAAGTTATCTCCTTTTTTTACTTCACCATTTGTTTTATCTGAAAAATAATGTGTACAATAATTAGCAGAAGTATCTGTTTTCCACAATCCCACATCTGTTGCTGTTGTTGTTGGTGAATCTTTATTATAAACAAATAATCTTCTCTGTTCTGTTGTGCTTTGTGGATCATAATTGTTAATATCATAAGAGTAATGTATATCTGATACTTCACCAACTGCTGCCAAAGGAGTGCAATAGATTTGGTTTCTGTAAGGATGATTTCCTACTTTTGCAGATGTATGGTATATTTGTGATTCTGAAGATTCTACTAATGGCTCGCCTGTGTCTGGGTCAACATAACCATACAAGCAAAGCTCATCTACAGACTTACCTTCTTTATCACCATCAAAATTATAGACGCTGTTCATTATCCAAAGATAATCGTCGCCGCAACAATTCTTGACTTTATTGCCGCCTACATCTTTATAGTATCCACCATAATTTTCGCAAGTTTTTTCACTGTCTTGAGTGCCTTCCCAATAAACGTTATAAGAATAATCATCACTACTAACATAATACGCTCCTTTAAACGGAGCTTCTAAACCTTTGGATTCGTCAATTTGAGCGACAGCATTTATTTTTGTTTTGTCTCCATCATCATTATATAATTCATCTTCTTTTAACACACTAAATGCTTCATCGTTTTGTGTCACTTCTTCTCCTTTGTTCCAGAATTGATGCCAATAATTAGCAAACAAGTAACAATTGCCTTCATACAAATATGATTTAGGTGCTTGCTGCCATGGAACTTCTAATTTAGGAATCTCTTCAATACCATTACCAATTATTTCTTCTAAGAAACCATCATTATCATCATCTGTTCCCCACGGCGTATTAAATTTAGGTGTTGGATATATCTTCTCATCTGGAAAATTTATTTTTTGGTCTAACAACAAACTTGAATTATAGTGTGGTATCGCACCAATATAATTTCCATCTTGCTCTCTCAAACAACCCACAAACAGTTCTAAAAACAATCGTGATGTGCCTTTGTAAGATTCAATTACGCTTAAATCACCTACTTGTTTGCCTGATTGAGGAATAAGAAGCCCTAAAACTGATGAGCTAACGATTATTAATATTATTAATAATAGTACTGCCAAAAATAAAAAAATTAATCTTCTCTTTTTTATCATAATTTTCCTCTTTTTGTTGATTTTTATTAAGTGATATAAAAGTAATACATTTAGTATTATATCTATTAATAACTATTCCCATTTAATACATATATAAAAGTTTCTGATTTACCCACGATTTTTCGCAAATTTTAACACAAACTATATATAGTTAAAATGATTAACTTGAAGTATGAAGATTATTAAATTTTCCATCATAGTGTTGATATTAATATTTTTGACAGGCTGTAGTAACTTAATAACTGGCAAAGCAGTTTATCTTCCGAAAAACATTGAATTCTTTAAATCAGAATATTCTAATGATGAGATTTGGTTCACGATTGCAAATAATGGGACGTTTACAAACTGTATTGTTACACTAGATACAATAAATAAGGCAAACCTCAAAATAATTAATTCTTCGACTGTGAAAATAAAGGATATTATTCAAGAGCAGAAAATAAAAGGTATATTTCATTATCAGAACATTGAAGGAACTGACCAGAAAGTAAATTATGTGTGCAAATAGACAAAAGACTTCTTAAAGCATTTATTGATAAATTATATTGAAATATTGATGTTATAAACAGTAAAATATTAAAACTCATTCTTGCAAAAATATAATTAATGACAAATATAGAAGAATATATCAAAAAAGAGCTAAGTAAAGGCTTTTCCAAGAAAGAGATAAAAGAAACGCTTCTTAAAGCAAAATGGCCAGAGGATGAAGTAAATAACGCATTAAAAGATGTTGATGCAGAAGAATATCCTCAGCATAAACATCCTTCTCCTAAAGTATGGGTAGGAGTAGCTATTACATTAATAGTAATATTAATTGTTGGCGGATTACTTTTTAAGTATGGTTATTATGACGAGATGATAAAAGAGAAATGCAAAAATATGCCGACATGGGTAAAGGTGTATAACTGCGCGTATGAGCATGGATTGATAAAACCAGTTGAAACAGATGAAAAAGCAGTTGAAGAAGTTAAAGAAACTGGAGAGGAAGAGGTTTAGATGAGAAAGGTAATACTCGTATTATTTATTTTAATCTTTTTATTAGTACTGACTGTAATTAGCAGCGCAGATAGTGAAGACGATGCAATGACTACGAGCTGCTCATGGAAAGTGAGTGGTTTAGATGGATATTATTCAACAGAAAAAGGTTTTTTTAGTGGATTCGAAAAAAAAGTAACAGCGACTGTGACAGAGATAACTGACAGTACAAAATGTAAATTAAAGTATGGGGAAGAGGAAAAGATAGAATCTAATTATTATTACAGTGATAGTAATATTTTTAGTGCGCCAAGCGCAACTCCTGATATTTTAGTTGAGGATAAGGTTAGCTATTTCAAGCCAATAAATAAAGTAATATTGAAAAAAGACCAAAATAAAATAACGCTTTCTTTCACTCATAATATTGACACACAAACAGTTCCAAAACTAAAGATATATGGTTTATGTTATGATAGCGATAAAGAAAGTAAAGATGGTGTTGTTTTATATTGTGGGGCAAAAGATGGTAGTTTTAATTGGTGGAGTCCACAGGTAACTACAACCTGTAATGGTGTGTACGCAGGAACATTATCAGATGAAGGTGATACTGCTAAAATAAAAAATGATTTTGGCGCTAGTTGCACAAGTAGCGAATTGAATGAGGGAGAGATTGATTAATTTCAAAAGTATTAAGAAATATTATTAAACATTATCATCTCAACCCAATCGTCCTAAACAACCCAATAATATCATTATAATTCCCCATCTCATATGGTGCTCTTGCAAAACTTCCAATAACTATTCTAACTTTGTATTTTTGGCAGAGGTTGACGTTCTGAAATTATTTACTCAAGTAATTACTAATCGTTCGTTTTACAATGCCTGCCTTTAATGAATCCCTTAACACTTGCTCTGAGATAAACTCGCACAAGTCTTGTCTGTTTAATATCTTGTCTAAAGCATGTTTAAGCAATTCAGTTAATTGTGGGTTTTGTTCTGAATAAAATACAAGCGCGTATAAATCACACGCATCTTTTAATTCTTTGTCTAACTTCTCTCTTTCAAAAAAAGATGTTGCCTTTAATAAAATAAGAGAATTTATATCTAAAACAGGAATATTATCTATAAATATTCGTTTAGAGCTATTTAAAGAATCTATACACCAAGTTCCAAGCAGTTTTGTGGGTTTATTGCTGAATAAATCTAAAAAGATGTAGAACAAATTAAAGATGTGGTGCTTCTTAGCTTGCTCTTGCGTAATTATCTTGTTTGATGCTTTATCATAAATGATTTCATACCTAAAAGGATATGCGCTTTTTTGAAATCCTAAGTTTTTTATGAGGTCAGCAAACCTCTTTTCATGCTTAACATCAATAAAGACATCTATATCTCTTGACATCAAATAATCCACACCAAATGCTTTTCTATAATTAGAATTGACATAAATGTATGCTGCCCAACCACCAATCAAAGCTATGTTAATTGAAGATGAATGTTTTAGTAATTCATACATATACTTCTTTGATGTTTCTGTTTCATGAGTATCATACATGTTTTATCACCATAATTATAATAAATTATATTCTTTCGTATTTGTTTAGCATCATAAGGCCAAAATTTATTTTGAGCCTAATTGCAAAGGTGACAGGGGGACTTGCCCCATACAGGGATGTCACCTCTGCGAAACTTCATACGGAATTTTGAAGATGCTAAACAAATACATTCTTTCTATTTTATGAACACCATACTTTTTGAACTTTTGCATTTCTTTTGTAGGCGGGTCATAGTTTTATTCAGGAAATGAAAAGTCTAAACTTTGTCCATTGCCTTAAGAAGCTGTTGCGCTGCTTCCTCACCCCTGCCACCTAATGAAAACAAATCAACATATAACTGAGGCAAAGATATGATTTTGTTGCCATTTATCTCAAGAAGATTATAAAAATAATCTTTATCCACAAGATAAACAGTTATATTCCCTTTTTCTGCTGGAAAAATATTGTGTTTGACTAAACTGGTTTCCCATTTCTCTTTATCACTGTTTAAAATATAAAAATCTAGGGTGTTAGGAACTACAAAAGGGCTAACGAATTCTGTTGCGCTGTATAATGTAAATGCATAGTTGAGATTATTTTGCGCTGCAATAAGCGATATTTTTTTAAATAAATATTCTGGTCGTTCAGCAGCGCTAAAAGATAACTGGCTTATTTCTTTTATGCTTGTTGTATAAGCCCACGCATTAAGCAGTTTAAATGAGGTTAGTTTAATCTTTGGTTTTTTAACAATGTAGCCTGTTGCAGCTAAAGAACTAAGAAGTTTTACAGTCAACCCCACAGATACATTCGCTTCTTTAGCTAATTCCCTTGTTGTAAAACCCTTGTTTTTATAATTAAGCAAAACACGAATAATATTTTGCATTCCATTTGTAATAAGCATTATGTTCACCTTGATTTATATATGTTCATACTAGTATAAATATGTTCAACTATATAAATGTTGCGGTTTAGTTAGAGATAAAGAGTTATAATTTGAAAAACTTAGCATAAATGTGTTAGTATAATGTGGGTGTTGCGGCTTGAAATGCGTCCAAAATGCATATTTGAAACTATTGATAACGAAGAAGCTATAATGGGTGTAATGTGTGAAATGTGTTAGTATAACGATATATTATTTTGCACTTTTAGTATATTATCATCGCAGCCCAATCGTCCTAAACAACCCAATTATATCGTTATAATTCCTCATCTCGTAAGGTGTCCTCGCAAAACTCCCAAACCCCATTCTAACTTTATATTTTTGGCAGAGGTTGATATTCTGTTTCATTCTCCCCAAAATAATGTTTCTGTCATGCTGTGAAGCATTAAGAACAGAATTAAAATTAAACCCTATGCTGACATTATTCTTTGCTGCTAACCCGCACAAAACTTGGTTCAGGCCAGAGTTTCTGTAATGAAATGAATCTCTGGCAGAAATGGATTCTAAATCAATTATTATTGATGGTGAGGATTCAATAATTCTTCTTTGGTTCTCATCAGCTTTAACGACGACAAATTTAGCCAATTGTTTCGCTTTTTGTATTTGTGAAGAAGAGCAGAAAATGCCATAACTAACTTTTATGTTTGTTTCAAAAGATTGTTTAGGTTTGGGTAAGAATTCTTCGATAGGGTATAAGAAGCACAGCTCATCATAGCTTAGTTTCTCAGCTATTTCAATGAACTCTTTCTCGTTGTGTTTGGGGAATACTATGTCTTGCATGGTCGTGAATTATTATTATCTGTTCTTTTTGTTTGTTTTTCGTTCCTTGGCGAAGCCATTCGTTCACTATGATTGTTTAATTTGTTTTTTTCACTGCTTAAGGCAAGCCTTTCATACAGCATTGAACTTATTTGCCTGTCGAGTTCCATTACACTCCAAAATTCTTTTTCAGTTTCAACAAGATAAAACTGGCGTGCAAAGTCATTGTCTCTCCTCAGCAAAAGGCAGTAGTGGCTTCAAGACAATTTCTGCGACAGTGTCTCGGAATTTTTGAATAGTAAACGGTTCTGCTTTTGGGGAAGGAACTGATTGAATTATTCTAAACATATTTTTTGTATTGGCACAATCAGTTTCTCTAAGTTTGCCATCTTCTGCAAGGAGTTTCAACTGTCGACAAATTGTCGATAGTTGAACATCACTTGTTTCTTGTTCTCTCTGCTTTAGCCTATACCAATAATCTTTAGCATCAACACTTTCTGTTAATACTCTGATTATATCAATTACAGAGAAGAACCATTGGTTATCAACCCAGACTCGCCTAATCTGTTTACCTTCAAATACAACCAACGCATTATGAATATTGTCAGTTTTCATAAGTTGACTGTAAAACCAGCTATCTATATAAACCTTACGCCGACTTGTCCAGTGGACATCTATTAAAAGCCCTATTGAGCTAACTGCTGAGGAGTTTAGAGCTTTTAAACCAGTGGACATATTAATGTCAGGTTTCAGTGGTCAGAAACGAGTTTGTCGTATGTCGTTTGTCGTATAACGGACGACGTTAATAATTGTGGGATGATGTCCACGACCAACAGCCTACCACAACCAACAAACGAGTAGTGAGCAATAAATAAACATTAACTATACTGATTCATTAATAATAATTCATAATTCAATAAATAAATTATAACAGATTATACTTCAGATTTATGAATAAACAATTAAGAATTGGTATATTAATAAAACAATTTATTCACTTTATATCATTTCTTTAATCTTACACCTAATCTCTCCTTCATCCATCCCTATCAATGGCCTGAACTCAACCAGATTGGTTAATGGTTTGAAATTATTTAATGTTTGCCCAGTGACAATTGATTCAATTTGATGAAATTTAGCAATTTCTTCTATTGTTCTTTTATCAAATTCTTCTGTTTTATGAAATTTAGTAGTTTCGGTTATTGTTATTTTATCAAATTCTTTTATTTTATGATGTTTAGTGATATCTTCTATATTTTCTTTAAATTTTATTTCATCTATCTTTTCATTGTCAAAGGCATTAACATTTATAATTTTTGGTTTAACGCCGTAATTAAGAAATGTGGTTCTCAAGGTTGATTCGAGGCTAGGAAGAGTTAAACAAACAACTGCACACCCTCGTTTCATCATTAATAAAGCAGCAAAAAGGTCTTGCTTGTTCTTTACCAGAGCCAATGTTCTGCCTTCAATACCATATGGCAAACCACCAACACCTTTAACTTTGTCTAAAAATACATAGGCTTTGCCATGAATTAGCTCAACCTGTATATTAAGATCAAACTCTTTCAAAGAAACCTTTTTTTTATATATAGTTTCAACATAACTGCCTAGCTCAACATCGAATTCATGCGACGATTTAGAAATAGTTTGGTCAAGTTTCTTTGTAGTAATCCTAAATGTGTTAAAGTTCTTGCCATTAACTTTATCTTTAATTCTCTCCTTGATAAGGTTGTCTATCGCTGTTTGGATAGGTTCAAGTGTAAGTGTACTTTCAACAGGGAAACTAATAGAAGAAACGCCAAACACGTTAGCTAGTAAGGAGTAAGGATTTGATTCTAACCCCTCTTTTTTTTGGGTATTTGTGTTTAAATCATGGTTTTTAGGGTTATTTAAATCTAAATCGTTATTTTTATCTATAAAAACAAAAATTCTGCCTTCAAAACGCTTTATTTCAGCAAAAGGCAATTTATTTAACTTTAAACAGTTTTTTAGATTGTAAACTAGCTTTTTCTCGAATAATTGCCTGTTTTTGCCTTTCAATGCTATTTCTGCGTACCTTATTATACACAAATCCATATTAGTTGAGGTAAGTTCCATCGGAAATCAAGGGGTGTTATATAGTGGATATTAATAATGTTTATTAAAGAGTTAGATGTAAGAGGTTAGAGGTAAGAGGTACGATGATAATCTCGTAGTTGTTCCCTCTTACCTCAAACCTCTTACTTTCCTACCTTTAAAAAACACAGTATTTAAATATGAGATAGTTATTTATAAAGGTTTATAAAGGTAAAAGCAAGATAACTGCTTGCTCACTACCAATAGATAAAATAAATATTAATGGGGGCGATTAATTTGGCAAAAAAAGAATTACCTAAACAAGAGCCAGAAAAACGAGATATTCATGTTGTAAACATTGTTGTCAGCACATCTTTGGAGCATGATATACCATTGGAAAAGATGGCTGCTACATTAAGCAATACAGAATACAATCCTGAACAATTCCCTGGATTAGTCATAAGAATAAGGGAGCCAAAAACTTCTGCTTTGATCTTCAGCTCTGGCAAAGTTGTCTGCACAGGCGCAAGAAGCATGGAAAAAGTAGAAGAATCCATTAAAAAGATTATCAAAAGTTTGGAAAAGATTAACATAAAAATCAAAATCAAGCCAAAGATTAATATCCAAAATATTGTTGCTTCCGGAAGTGTAGGCATGGACCTAAACTTGAATGTTCTAGCAATGAAATTGGAAAATACTGAATACGAGCCAGAACAATTTCCAGGGCTAGTTTACAAACTGCCTCAGGCAAAAGCAACCTTTTTGTTGTTCAGCAACGGAAAAATAGTATGCACAGGAACAAAGAGCGACAAGGAAGTTGATGAAGCAGTTGACAAGTTAATTGAGAATTTAAAGAAAACAAAGAAAAAATAATTTTAGAGTTATTATTATTGTCTTTGATATGTTATTATAATTATTTTATTTGTTTAGTGATAAGGCGAAGCCACCGATTCATTAGGATAAAACAGGTATTCGTTCATGATAGAACTGTTATTCGTTTTTCGTTCTTAGTTACGAATGACGAAGAACGAATAACTAATAATTCATGAGACGGGTGGCTGCGCCCACAAACGTGTTGAGAGCGATAAAAAAGATATAAAAAAGAAATCAGCTAAACAAATACTAATTATTTTAAGTTTCATTTGCAAAACATAGGGGGTGTTGGAGCAGGCAAACAAATAGCTCCTGAAACATGGAAGTAAACGAAGTAATCACTAAATTTCAGGATTTTGTAGAGAAAAACTGCCAAACAGAGCTATTTGAAAATGTAAGGCAGGGCAAACATGTTCTCATTATAGATTTTCAGGAGTTGTGCAAGTTTAATTTAGATGTTTCTGAAGAATTGCTTGACAAGCCAGAAGAAACTATTAAAGCATTTGAGCTTGCCATAAAAAATTTTGATTTGGGCGAGAATGCAAACGATATAAAACAAATAACAGTCAGGGTAAAAAATCTGCCAAAAGAACAATATATTCTTATAAGAAATATCAGAAGCAATCATTTGGGCAAATTTATCTGGACAGAAGGTGTTGTAAGGCAAAAGTCTGATGTAAGGCCGCAGGTAACTTCTGCAAGGTTTGAATGCCCCAGTTGCGGCAATATTATTCCCGTTCTTCAGCTCGAGAAAAAGTTTAAGGAGCCAAGCAGATGCAACTGCGGCAGAAAAGGCAAGTTTAAGATGATAAGCAAAGAGCTTGTTGACGCACAAGGTATTGTTTTAGAAGAATCTACCAAAGACATGGAAGGCGGTGAGCAGCCAAAAAGAATTAATATCTTCCTAAAAAATGATTTAGTAAGCCCAATGTCAGAAAAAAGAACAAACCCTGGTAATAATATAAGGGTTGTTGGCATAATCAAAGAAGTACCCATAATTTTAAAAACCGGCGGGCAAAGCACAAAGTTTGATTTGCTTATAGAGGCCAACTGCGTAGAAGGTGTCGAGGAGGATTATTCTAATATAGAAATTTCAGCAGAAGATGAAGAAAGAATAAAAGTTCTTGCAAGCGACCCATTAATTTATGAAAAATTAACAAGTTCTTTAGCTCCTGGAATTTTTGGGCATGATAGGGTTAAGGAAGCATTATGCATGCAGTTTGTCGGTGGTGTAACAAAACATAGAGAAGATGGAGTGAAAACGAGAGGAGATATACATATTTTATTGATAGGGGATCCGGGTTGCGGGAAATCCCAAATTTTAAAGCGCGCTTCTGTCGTCGCACCTAAGGCAAGGTACGTGTCAGGGAAGGGCGTGAGTTTAGAATATAATGAATCTTTATTAATCAAAGATAATAATAATCTTCAAATTATAAAGATTGGTGAATTTGTTGATGCTCATAGCGAAAATAAAGAAAATGTTTTTGTTCCGTTAAAAAAGAATATTCTCGCGCTTTCTTTAAATAATGACACCAAGAAATTAGAATGGAAACCGATAAGTTGTGTCTTTAGGCATACTACTGATGATAAGCTGCTCAAATTTTATCTTGAAAGTGGAAGAGAAGTAACTGTAACAAAAGACCACAGCATTTACACGATTGAAAATGGTAAAATTATGGTCAAAACCTCACAAGAGTTAGGAACTAATGATTATGTATTAATCCCTAAAAAGATTATTATTGAAGATGAAAAAGAACCAAAAATAGATATTAATATTGATAGTGGAGCAAATGATTTGAAAGCTCAAAAAAATATAAGCATGATTGATAAAGAGTATGCACGATTATTAGGATATTTTATTGCAGAAGGGCATCTCCATGCAAAAGAGAAAGAATATTATAAAGTTGAATTCACGTTAGGGAAGAAAGACACTGCTATTGTAAAAGATTTACAGAATATTGTAAAGAATAAATTTAACAAAGAAATTAGCATTAACAAACATGGAGAAAATGGTTTAAGACTGGTTATTCATGGAAAAGAATCATATACTACTTTTGTTAAATTATTAGGTGATGTTGCACATAAGCATGCAAAAGAAAAAAGAATACCGCAAATAATATTCAATTCTAACACAGAAATGCAGCAAGAGTTTATTGAAGCATATATCAAAGGTGACGCAGGAGTTACTAAATCAAAAGAACTGGCGTCAGACTTATTATATATTTTCCTTTATAATAAAAAAATTGCTTCGCTTACTAAAAAATTCTGCGATAAAATAACAGTTATCAACGGCAGAAATGTCCATAATTATGGTTATGTTTATGAGTTAAAAAGCCCGAAAGAAGGAAAACAATTTGATAATAGATATGAACGGCCGCCATATAAAAAATTTGGAGAGGTATTATCAAACTATTTTTTCAAGAATGTAAAGACGAACAAATCCACCAGAATTACCACGAACACATTAAGCAACACCATGCTGCTTAATAGATTTTGTTCTATTGCTCAGGAAGGAGTTGTGAATGGAAATGAATTAAGAAAAAGGTTTGGTGAATCAATTTTAGAATATATTGGTGAGCACAGCACTCTGTTCAATAAACAAAAAGAGGGTAGGCAAATACAAGTTACAATAACAGAAGAAGGAGATAAATTGATTAGCGAATTAATTGATTTTGTTGGCTTCATGAATTCTGATGTTGGATTTGTCAGAATAAAAAAAATAGAAGAAGTTGAAAATAAGCATAAGTATGTATACGATATTTCAGTTCCCGAAAATGAAAATTTTGTTGCGGGTTTTGGCGGAATTATTTGCCACAATTCCGGCGCGGGATTGACCGCTGCCGTCGTCAAAGATGAATTCTTATCAGGATGGAGCTTAGAAGCAGGCGCAATGGTTCTCGCAAATAAGGGTATTCTAATGGTGGACGAGCTGGATAAGATGTCGCCCGAAGACAGGGATGCTATGCACGAAGGATTGGAACAACAAAGTGTCAGCATTTCCAAAGCTAATATCCAGGCGACATTAAGATGCGAAACTACTGTATTAGCAGCAGCAAACCCTAAATTAGGGCGGTTTGACCCTTACGGCACAATTGCCGGACAAATAGATTTACCCCCAACATTAATCAGCAGGTTTGATTTAATATTTCCAATAAAGGATCTTCCTGACGAGGAAAAAGATACACAAATGGCAAAGTTTATTCTTGAACTGCATAAGATGAGAAATACTGAAGAGCCTGATATACCTACTGAGCTTTTAAGAAAATATTTGGTTTACGCCAAACAAAGAATGAGCCCGCAACTAACTGATGCTGCAATAGAAGAATTAAGAGATTATTATGTTCAAATGCGCTCGTCTGGGGCAACTGAAGGTAAAGGAATTAAAACTATTCCCATAACTGCAAGACAGCTTGAAGGCCTTGTCAGGCTGTCAGAAGCATATGCAAAGCTAAGATTAGGTGACAAAGTAACCAGAAAAGACGCAAAAAAAGCAAAAGCCATGTTAGAATATTGTCTGCAGCAGGTAGGTATGGACCCTGAAACAGGGAAGATAGATATTGACAGAATTTCAACTGGTGTTTCAACAACCGAAAGAAGCAGAATAGTAATTGTCAGAGAACTGATTAATGAGCTTGAAGAAACACTTGGAAAAAATATACCTCTGCAAACAGTAATTGATGCTGCAAAGGAAAAAGGCATTGAAGAAGATAAGACTATGGAACTGATTGAAAAAATGAAGAGGAATGGTGACTTATTCGAGCCAAAAAGAGGAGAGATACAGAAGATATGAAAAAAGGTAAAAAGTAAGAGGTTTGAGGTAAGAGGTACGATGATAACATCGCAGTTGTTCCTTCTTACCCCTACCTTTTACTTCTTACAGTTTATTATTACCATCAAACCCCCTAACTTTCAAACCATTTAACTTTTTTACAATGGAAGAACTAAAACAGCCTTATGAAAGATGGCCTGCATATATTGTTAAAATAGAAGATATAAACAGCGGGAGCTATGTAAAAGTCAATGAGGAATTTTCGCCTGACTATGTTATTGTCGGCGAAAAAAAAGTGTCAAGGGTTAATATTATCGCTATTGTCATCGATACACAATCAGAAGAAAGATTTAACAACCTTACTATTGACGACGGAACAGGAAGCATACAGGTGAGGGATTTTGGAAACAAATATAATTTTGCAAGGTTTAATATCGGCGAAAGTATACGAGTTATAGGCAAGCCCAGAGAGTTTAATAACCAAATTTACCTTGTGCCTGAAATTATCAAGCCTTTGAAAGACAGGAAATGGATTGAATTGAGAAAAGTTGAGCTGAAAAAGCAAAACATAATTCCAAAACCAAACGGGGAGAAAGCATATAAAGAAAGTTCAGAACCAAAAAAAAGTGCTGAGAATAAGGAAAGTGAAAAAAGAATTGAAAAGACAGAAAGTAATGCAACAAAACATTACCAAGAAGAAGAAATTATAGGAGACATAACTGAAAACAAAACAGAGAATAAGATTGAGAAGGTGTTAAATGTAATTAAGGAGCTAGATACTGGAAACGGCGCTGACATTGAAGAGATTATTATGAAGTCTAATGTTTTGGACTGTGAAAAAATTATTACAAATCTCATAAAAGAAGGTGAAGTTTTTGAGATAAAAGCTGGAAAGATTAAAGTGCTGTAAATTGTTTTTGTATTTGTTTAGTTTTATGGCGAAGCCAAACGTTCACCCTGATTTATTTTTTTGTTTCCTACCTGATTGGACACGTTCACTAAAAAAGGTAAGATGGTTAGAAAGCTTGACCGCTTGAAAGTACGACTCATATGGCGCACTTTCGAGCTTTCAAGCTTTCAAACATTTTCATGTAACGGTGGACTGCGTCCCACAAACTAGTTGAGAGTGAGAGAAAAAATATTAAATGATAAAACAAATCATTACTTTTGTTACCACATCGTTATAAAATTAAGAAAAGATATAAAATACACCCACAAATATTATAAATGGGGTTGAACTTCTTTTGCGAATAATAAGGCTGAATGATCTTTAAAGCGTGACAGGAAATTTAC